>JBFYKS010000168.1:0-17987 GCA_041305785.1 Methanoregula sp.
ACTGGGACGAGATCGTTCTTCTGGCTTTGACCTACGGCGAGCACCTGCCGGAGAGCCCGGATGCAAAGGCCCTCTCGGTCTTCTTAACAAAACAGCGGCATAAGGATCCCGAGCGGTTCCCGGACCTCTCGTTAACCGTCGTCAAGCTCCTCGGGCCGGGCATCTATATGTGCCTTGAACCCGGCCAGCCCCCCACCGGCCACTTCTCGCTTGCGGTCATGGACTACACCCACTCAACCGCGCCCAACCGGCGCTATCCCGACATCATCAACCAGCGGATCGTCAAGGCGGTTCTGGACGGGAAGGAGTCCCCGTACTCCGTGCAGGACTTAATCGATCTCACCGCATGGCTCACCGACCGCGAGATGGCGTCAAAGAAAGTGGAGCGGTTCATGCGGAAGGCAGCGGCAGCCGAGCTTCTCGCGGACAGGATTGGTTCAGCATTCGATGCCCTGGTCACGGGCGCAAGCGAGAAGGGCACGTATGTCCGGCTCCTTGAACCGCCCGCGGAGGGCCGGGTGGTGAGGAAAGAGCGCGGGCTCAAAGTCGGCATGAAAGTCCGGGTCCGGCTCCTTGCAACCGATCCCTTCAACGGATTCATCGACTTCGAGTACGTGGGGACGCGGAGGTAGGCCATTTTTTTTGCACATGGCAGGAGCCGATGGATTTTTTCTCAAGGGTCTGCTGAACAATTTTTTGGGGGGTCCGGTTGAAACGGAGAGAACGGATTATGATGATCCGAATCACTTTTTTACTTCCCTTTCTTTCTGCAATTCCAGCAGATCCTCTTTGAGATCCTCAAGTTTTTCCGGCAGCCACTGGTGGCGCTCTTTGGTGTAATTGCTGCTACCGTTCTCGAAACTCTGGATGAACCATTTCATATCCGCAGGTCCAAGAGTTTTTTTTAGATTGATGACATCATTTCCAACAACGGACCAGTCCCTGTTGCACCGTTCCAGAATTGCGAGGACATACTCTGTTTCAAGTCGGATCCTCCGGTTCCGCGGGTCATCGAACGGCCGGCACAGGCAGCAGATATCCAGGCAGATTTTCATCGTGCATTCCCCGGTTTTCCCAAAGGATTGTTATGATAAAACGAGGCACATGCGAAGTATAAATCCGGAACCACGCGGGGCGAGGGTGAGCAGGTGGCGTGTTTCTTTTCCGTACCAGGATCCGGGACTATTACCACCGGGGCTCCCCTGTGGCGGGGATTATCCGGGCGGCGCCGTTAAGCGTTCATCCGGGGCAACAGGGAGGGTTCAACCGGCCGACTCGATTCAGGCCCGTGTGTTTTATCATTCACCAACCCGATCTCAATCATTGATGACTATAACAGATCCAGCAGCAGCTTTCCCGGTCTGCCTGGGAAAAAGCGACATCCCGCGTGCGGCAGCGATGCTTGCCCGGGCATTCTTCTCTGATCCCAAGATGACCCATCTTTTACCGGAGGTTGCCGCACGCACCGAACGGTCGCGGTGCTTGTTTGAGTTCGAGCTCCGGTACGGGCTCATCTATGGCGAAGTATACGCCACCTCCCCGGCCTGCGAGGGGGTATGTGTCTGGCTGCCTTCGGAAAAATCTGCAATCAGTCTCTGGCGTGCATTCCGGGCCGGAGGTTTCCGGCTTCGGGGCCAGCTCGGACCCGAGGGATTCGACCGGTTGATGGCGTTCTCGGAGCGTGTTGACGAACTCCATGCACAACATCTCCCTGCTCCCCATACGTACCTCTTCTTCATCGGTGTCGACCCGTCACACCAGAAAAAGGGATGCGCCGGTCGGCTTATCCGGCCTATGCTCGGGCGGCTCGATGCCGCCGGCATTCCCTGTTACCTGAATACCCAGAACGAGAAGAATGTTGGACTCTATGAGCACTTCGGTTTCCGGGTCATCGACCGTCAGATGATCCCGGGCACACCCGTTGTGCACACCGCGATGGTGAGGGGGCCCCAACCAGTGAAGTGATTGCCGGGTTCCGTTGAGAGAGACTTCAATGCTGATGAGGACCAGCTGATGGCCGGAGTGCCGGCTGGATAAAAAAACAAGGTGACTGATCTGGCCGGCTGGATATGCCCGGGGCATTCCGGATCACCCCCTTCCCGGGCCTATTGGCTTTGCAAATCCCGGGATCCCCCGGGCAGTACTCGCTGTAACATTGCTACATACTGCCTCACCAATTCCCGTCGTAAAATCATGATCAGTTCCGGAAGAATTACCGCGTTTTTTAAAAACATTGCCTCACCAATAACGGGGGGTGAGGCAAAACTCGTGTAACCGGGCCCGCTGCGGGCCCGGATTTCCTGGCCCCCGATAAGGGCATGCGGTTTACTTCCTACGACGGAGAGGGGGTTGTCCCTGCATGCTCCGTTGCAGCGACCCCGGCCAGGTACGCTATCCTCTGGCCGGACTCCAGCCATCTTCCCTCGCGGTCGATCTCCACGATCGTCTGGGGCATGACCTATAAAAAATCTCCATGTGCCGTGCCGGGAACGGATCCAGAGCTCGAGCGTGACCGCAGCATCGCGGGCGATGAGCCGGAGCCGTGCAAGATCGTTTTTGTAATATTCTGCGAGTTCCGGGATCGATGCAAGGATCTTCGGCGCAAACATGATGCTCGCAAACACGATCGGGATCTTCGAGACGATCGAGATGTCGTAGATCCGTTCCGGTCCGCCCATCGCCAGCTGGGTGATGCCGCGGGCTTTTGCAATCGGGAGCGCGTCATCGATCGCCCGGTGGGCTCGCGGACCCCGTGGAGCGCGGACCGTCATGGGCGGCTCCTTTGCGTTGTTGTCTGGGTTTTCATTGGTTCAGAAAGTCTCATTCTTTTGTTCAACAGGCTGGCTTACCGGCCCGGCTGACAAATAAACGCCGGGCCGGTTATTCTTCTGGCGTTACGGTGCCGATGTGAATGAACAGGATGGATGCTCTTCATTTAATGGCTTTTTAGTCAAACGATGCTGCGTTGGGGGTGGCGGGGGATATCGTAACCTGAAATTTTTTTTCATCCCATGCGGTCTATTGCCCTCTCCCGCCCGCACGTTTTACCGGTCGGATACCAACCATTAAATCTGTCAACGTCCCTTTCGGATTGGTATGAAAGTCCTCATCGTCATTGCACCGGAAAAATTCAGGGACGAGGAACTGGCCGAACCAGTTGCTGCCTTAAAGGCTGCCGGTATCGGGTATGATATCGCCTCAACCCGGCGCGGCACCTGTACCGGAATGCTGGGCGCAAAAGCCACCGCCATATCACTTGATGAGGTCGACCCTAAAGCCTATGACGGGATCATCATTGTCGGGGGCGGGGGATCGCAGACCCATCTCTGGGACGACGACCTCCTCCAGCCCATGATCCGGTTCTTCCATGACAAGATGAAGCCGGTCGGGGCGATCTGCCTTGCGCCGGTCGTGCTTGCCCGGGCGGGAATTCTCAAAGGAAAGAAGGCCACGTATTTCGAGAGCCCGGTCTCGTTCCGCGAGATGAGGGCGGGAGGGGCAGTTCTCGTCAACCAGCCGGTGGTTGCGGATACGCGGATCGTCACGGCAAACGGGCCGGGAGCAGCGAAGAGCTTTGCCGACACCTTCATCAAAATGCTCACCGCTGTCGAGTGGTAGGGCGCCCGGTAAAAACCGGGCCTTTTTTTGCGGCGTACTAAAGTTTAAATGATCTTCCGTTACATTCCCTCATACCCACACATGCTCCCGTTCCTCGTTGAGGGGATGAAGACCGGAGCCGGGCAGAGACCCGCAGTCTGATATCGTGACACGGGCTTTTCCCCAGTCAGGGCAGGTGGTTTATGGAATTTACCGCGATTCAGAAAGATGCTTTGCAGGAGCTTGCCAATATCGGGGCAGCCCATTCGGCAACCACGCTCTCGCAGATGCTCAACAGCCAGATCGGCATGAGCGTGCCGGAGATCAACATCGTTGACATTGCCGATGTCAGCGAGTTCGTCTCGGACGAACTGACCACGATGGTGATCTTTGAGTTGCAGGGAGACATACCCCACGGGGGCTTTTTGATCCTGCACTTCCCCCGCGACTCCGCGGTCCGGACTGCCCATATCATGCAGGGCGATGAGAACGCCCCCCTCACGTTCTCGGAGATGGACCAGAGCGCCATCCTCGAGGTCGGCAACATCATGGTCTCTTCCTTCCTGAGTGCGTCATCCGATCTCCTCGGGTTCAACCTTCTCCCCTCGCCGCCCGCTCTGATCGTTGACATGGCGCATGCCGCCATCACCTCGCTCATAGCGCAGATGACCGTTGAGGTGGACGATGTGATCCTCTTCCGGGTAAAACTCACATCCGATGAGCACAATATTGCGGGCAACATCCTCATCTTCCTTGAAGTCACGGCCCTTGAGCGGATAGCCGGAAGACTTGAAGATATGACCAAAGGCTGATCCGGCACGAGAAGATGATCAGATCCGGTTATTTTCGCCCTTTGGTTACAGGAGCGTTGCCGGCAGGACGTCTCTTCCATTCCTCAATGTTTTTGCAGTCATGATCAAACGGGAGCCGGTGCCTGTCGCAGAAATACCGGTTGCAGAACTCGCAGTGAAAGGGAAGGTATGACCGCTCCCCGCAGAAAGCGCAGGTCTCGTACAGAGGGTATTCTTTTTTACCCAAGATCTTGGAGAAGAAAGCACGGATCCTGCCAATGATTCCCATGCGTGATACGTGCTCCTTTCAGAGTAAAAAAATGGATCCAGAACGGCTCGCTGACACAGGTCAGCGGTTACCGGACGAGAACTCATCCGGTCGCTCTTTTTTCTGTGCATGCTCCTCGAGCATCCGCCGGATCTCGTCATGGACCTTCTGCTTGTCCAGAACGCCGGTAAAGAGGATACGGACCCCTTCAAGATCGTCCTTGAGATAGGCAGCCTCATCGTACAGGACAAGAGCAATCTCCCCGTCGTTTCCAAAAATATGCTCCTCCCGCTCGCCCCGCATGTACCGCTCGCGCTGTTCCCTGGTCGGGGCCGCATATTTACTGTCGTACCGGAAAACTCCCATGACTTCCTCGCGTGATCCCATTTTGTCAGGCCGGGGTGTTAAAGGTGAGGGGGTGGGGAGTGAAGGTGTTTTTCATGCATAACGGTTATAAGCCACCACAGGAAGATCCAAAACGAGGCGGAACGGTTCCGGCTCGGGGGGAAGGAGACAGAGAATGCCCGATGCGGAGAAGAAGAAGGCAGATCTGAAGATCACGGGTATGCACTGCGCCACCTGCGCCATCTCGGTTGAAGAGGCGCTGGCTGCGGTACAGGACGTGGATGCAGCGCAGGTGAACTTCGGGACGGAGACCGCCCGCGTGGTGTATGACCCGGCAAAAGTGTCGCTGGCAAAACTCGAAGCCGCAGTCAGGGATGCCGGGTACGACACCATCAACCAGACCATGACGATCAAAGTCGGCGGGATGATGTGCGCCACCTGTGTCGAAACGATCGAATCAGCGCTTCGTGCACTCCCGGGCGTTCTTTTTGCATCCGTGAATCTCGGGGCAGAGACTGCACGGGTCACCTTCAACCCATCAGTCAGCACTCTGGAAGACATTAAAACCGCAATCAGTGACGCGGGATACCAGTACCTGGGAATCTCCGGCGAGGAGAACGATACGCTTGAGCAGGAAGTTCGAAGCCGGGATCTCCGTGACAAATTCGTCCGGTTCATGGTCGGGTTCGCGGTGAGCATCCCGCTCATGATCGCGATGTTTGTGCCGCTTCCCGTTTCCATGCACACGCTCGCGCTCGTGATGTTTATCATCGCAACGCCGGTCTTTGTCTTTGTTGCTGCCCCGATCTTCCGTGCGGCAGGGATGGCGCTCAAAAACCGGACCCTCTCCATGGATGTCATGTACGCCATGGGGACCGGTGTCTCATACATTGCCAGCGTGATGGGGACGTTTGGGATCGTGCTGACGCACGAGTTCATGTTCTACGATACGGCGATCATGCTCGCCGCCTTCCTGATGCTAGGGCGGTACCTTGAAGCCCGGGCCAAGGGCCGGACCTCGGACGCGATCAGGAAACTTGCCGGGCTCCGGCAGAAGACCGCAACACTCCTCCGTGACGGGAGTGAGGTTGAGGTTGCAGCAGAGGATGTTGTTGTCGGGGACCTGGTGCTCGTAAAGCCGGGTGCGAAGGTACCGGTCGATGGCGAGGTGGCGGATGGCGAAAGTTACGTGGACGAGTCGATGATAACCGGAGAGCCGGTTCCCGCGCTCCGTAAAGTAGGGGACGCAGTGGTGGGCGGGACGCTCAACACCAACAGCATTCTCACGATCCGGGCAACCCGGGTCGGGAAGGAGACGGTACTTGCCAGGATCATCGCGATGGTCGAGGAGGCACAGGGATCAAAACCACCTGTCCAGCGGATTGCTGACACGGTGGTTGCGTATTTCATCCCGGTCGTGCTCCTGATAGCAACCGGATCGTTTCTGGTCTGGTACCTGGTGTTCCATGCAACGGCCCTCTTTGCACTGACAGCGTTCATCTCGGTGCTGGTGGTCGCCTGCCCCTGTGCGCTCGGTCTTGCCACGCCAACGGCAGTCACGGTCGGCGTCGGGCGGGGAGCGGAGCTCGGCATCCTGGTCCGGAACGGTGAGGCGCTCGAAACCGCAGAACGGGTCACAACCGTCATCTTCGACAAGACCGGGACCCTCACAAAAGGGAGACCGGAAGTTACCGATATCGTCCCGTCCGGCATTCCCGAAGAGACGCTCCTGATGCTCGCTGCCGCAGTTGAGAAGAACTCAGAGCACCCCCTTGCCCTCGCCGTTGTCCGACAGGCCACGGGCCGGGGGATCGCCATCCCGAGCGCGGAGCAGTTCAACACATCTGGCGGCCGCGGGGTATCGGCTACGGTGCTTGGCGAGGTGGTCAGGGTCGGGAACCGGGCGTTCCTGCTGGAGGGTGGTGTCAGGGTGCCGGACGATGCCGAGTCCCGTGCTGCATCCCTGGAGAAGGAGGGAAAGACCGCGGTGCTCGTTGCTGCCGGGACGCAGTATGCCGGGATCATTGCCATTGCCGATACCCTCAAGGAGACCAGCGGGGCAGCAGTCTCTGCGTTGAAATCGATGGGAATTGGCGTTGCCATGATCACGGGCGACAACCAGCGCACGGCCGATACTATCGGAACCCGCGTGGGAATCGGCCGGGTCATTGCCGGTGTCCTTCCGGCCGGAAAAGAGGAGGAGGTCCGCCGGCTCCAGAACGATGGGGAGGTGGTCGCGTTTGTGGGCGACGGGATCAACGATGCGCCGGCCCTTGCCCGGGCTGATGTGGGGATCGCGATCGGGAGCGGGACGGATGTTGCGATCGAGAGCGGGGACATTGTCCTTATCCGTGATGACCTGCTCGATGCCGTTGCTGCCATTCAGCTGGCGCAAAAAGTCATGGGCCGGATCAAGGCAAACATCTTCTGGGCATTTGCCTACAATGCAGCCTTAATACCGGTCGCAACCGGTGTGCTCTACCCGTCATTTGCGATAACCTTCGAGCCGGAACTGGCAGCCCTCGCCATGGCGGCAAGCTCGGTGACGGTTGTTACGCTCTCGCTCCTGCTC
The DNA here is from genome assembly GCA_041305785.1 of Methanoregula sp. Classification (GTDB taxonomy): domain Archaea; phylum Halobacteriota; class Methanomicrobia; order Methanomicrobiales; family Methanospirillaceae; genus Methanoregula. Next base: position 7,574 of record JBFYKS010000168.1, read on the forward strand.
AAAACCTATATCCCCCCGGCAAAGAAAGGGAGATAACTGAGGTGCGGTATGGCAATTGACCCAATCTGCAAGATGACTGTCGATGAGAAGACGGCAAAGTTCACGAGTGAGTACAAAGGAAAGAAGTATTATTTCTGTGCCCCGGGCTGCAAGAAGAAGTTCGATGCAGAACCGGCAAGGTACGCGTAACGAAGATCCTTTTTTTTCCCTGAACCACTGCATCCCTGAAGGATACTTTAAGTGAGAAGGGCACAAAGTCTGGTTATAGCAGCTGTCATAAGGTCAGGCGCTTATTCCGGTGACCACTCCATGAAAACCGACATGCCCTTATCCAAACCCATCCGTCGTTTCCTTACCTTTACCGAAGAGACCCTTGATACGGAGATCTCGCTTCTCCGCCAGCCGGAAGCCGACCCGGGCGGTACGCTTGTGGATAAGTACACCTATGACATCGACACCAATGTCATCATCTTTCCTGCCCAGTATGTCGGTCTCTTAAAGGATTTTGTCATTGCAAAGCACTGCACCCACCTGATGATGAAAGGGGCAGCGGCAGAGAAAGCAAAGTTTTTGGTCTGCTCGTATAACGAGGAGTCGATCTACCGGGGCATGCGGCAGATCTATATCGATGCACTCAAGGACGAGGCAAAGAAGGATAAGAAACTCCCGGTCCAGAAACTCATCCAGATGCTCTTCATCCTCTTCACCCACTTCAACGATGACCTAAACGAGCTCCCGTGGAACGCCATCATCAATGCCAGCGTGTACCACCGGATGCCCAAGATACGCAAGACCCAGCTCTATCATGTGATGAAGGAGAGCAAGAACGACATGGACGAGATGATGGAGCAGGAGTCGATCGTCCCCCGCCGGTACTTCGTCCTCAACAAGGCGATGTTCTATGCCCGCGACATGTACCTTGCAAAGACCCTCCCTGCCGATGAACTGATCCCGGTCATCAATATTCCGCAGATGAAGAAGTTCAACCATCTCGAGGTGAAAGAGATGCTCACCACCCGCTGGACAAATACCGCGTGGTACCAGTCAAAGGTCTTTGGGGACAACATGCTCAGTCTCATTGAACGGCCGCTTGGGCCGGTCAAGTGGAACGATCCGCCAACGCTTGACTATTATTACGATCTCTACAAAGTCGGGGTCCTGTTAACCGACAACCTCATCTCCTACATGACCATGCGGGACTGGTTTGTCTGGGAGGAGCCAAAACAACTGCTCAAGGCCAAGGAGGAGGAGAAGGAATTTGAGAAATCCGCTCTCCGGAAGATCTTTGGAGACCTGATAACCGATACCCTGGAGGAGAAGGAATGAACCGATGGTTGGAAGTCCGGGAGGTGGAGGTATGCCGGTAAAGGAAGTCATTGAACTGTTGCGGAAGGCAAAGGCCTATGCGAAACGGACCAAGTACAAGGAAGCGCTCGCCCATATCGAGAGAGCCCTGACGCTCGATCCGCGGTACCAGGAGAGCTGGTTCTTACGGGGATCGATCTATGCCGACACCGGCCGGTACCGGGAGGCGCTTGCCGACTGCGAGAAGGCGATCTCGATCGACCAGAATTATGCCGATGCCTGGACGAAGAAGAGCGTAGTGCTCTACAATCTTGAGCGGTACGATGAAGCCCTGCTCGCGAGCACCCGGGCGTCTTCTTTAAACGGCAATGACGTGACCGCATGGTACATGAAAGGGGTCTGCCTCGACGAACTGGGAAAGAGCGATGAGGCACAGATCGCGTATGGAAAATCCCTTGAGCTCGAGATCATCCTTGATATGAAAAACGAGCAGGACCGGGCCAGGCGCCGGTGATCGGCCCGGTCAGATTCTTTCCCATACAACCTGCTCATCGCCAATTCCGGATCAGGAAAATCTAAAAATATAAACAAAAATCTTTTTCCTTTTATACCTACTTCAATTACTCAAAGGTACCTGATGCAGTCGGTTCTGGTTGTTGATGATGAACCCGTGATGCGGGACTCGGCAAAGACATTTCTTGAGCGTTTTGGGAACATGGATGTCCGTACCGCGGTTTCGGCAAAGGAGGCGCTGAGTATCCTTGCTGATTCCACGTTTGATGCCCTTGTGGTTGATTATTCTCTCCCCGAGATCTCGGGTATTGAGATGCTCAAGATTCTCCGGACCAAGGGGGACACGACACCGGTCATCATCTTTACCGGGGTTGGCAGGGAACATGCTGCCATTGAAGCACTGAATAATGGTGCAGACTTTTTCCTAAAAAAAGGCGAGAGCCCGTCTTCGGAGTTCCGGGAGCTCGTGCATATGATCAACCGGGCAGCGGAACGCCGGGTTGTCGGGAGATCGCTTGGCACGTCCCAGAAACTGCTGGAGGAGACGATCCGGTTCTTTCCGGATGCTGCCTATGCCATCGATCGCGAGGCAAGAGTTGTTGCATGGAACCAGGGCATGACCGACCTGACCGGCGTTGAAGCAAAGGAGATCGTCGGGAAGGACGGAGGAGCACATGCAATCCCGTTCTTTGGCAAGGCACACCCGATGCTCACCGAGCTGGTGTTTGAAAAAGACGATGCCATAAAACGGCACAAGTATACGATTACCAGCCGTGAGGATGGCGCCATCTGTGCCTGGACTGTTGCGCAGGCTGATGGCGGGGATGAGCGGGTGATATGGATGAAAGCCGCAGCACTCCACGATGCCAAAGGGGCGTTCATCGCAGCGGTTGGTACGGTGCGGGACATCACCGGTGAGATCGGGCCTGAACTGCTGCGGCAGCAGCAAGGAGAGACCGCCGGCCCGGAACCGGCGATAGGGACTGCACCATTGCAGGGACAGGTGCTCGGGCGCCTGATGGGACGGGCGAGATCAAGCCACCGTGAGGGGCTCCGGCTCTCGTACCGCGAGGCGAAGTATGCCGAGGCGATTATCCATTTTGATAAGGCGATCGAGATCGATCCCGCGCATGCAGCGGCATGGCATGACCGCGGAGTCTGCCTGCGCGAACTGGGCAGGGAGACCGAGGCCCTGAAGAGTTTTGTCCGGGCCGTTGAACTTGCACCGGACGATGAGGAGTTTTTATTCAGTTCAGCTGATATGCTCAAACGGATCGGGATCCTGCGGGGCAGGAAGAGCCATATCGAAGGTGCTGCAAAAACCTTTGAGCGGATCGTTGAGATCAATCCCAACCATGCCGAAGCCTGGAACAGTCTTGGGATCTGTATGAAAGAGCTGGGAAAAGATCATACAGCTGCACAGTATTTTAGCCGTGCACAGGGCATCATCCGCCAGAACAAGGCTAAGAAAAAAGTCAGGAATTTTGATCAGCTGGTCTGATCGCCAACCGATGGTTTCACCTGTTCCGGAACAATACCCATTTCTGTGAGAGGAGGTAACACGCATGAAAAGCCCGGTCTATTTTGCATCACTGCGAGCCAGTTCCGAACATGAATCCACCACGGCAAAGGTACAGCGGTTGTTTGATCGTGCGGGTTTTGCTGACCTGATAACTGCACATGACAAGACGGCAGTCAAACTCCATTTCGGCGAGACGGGTAACGACGGGTTCATCAGCCCGGTCTTTGTCCGGCAGGTGGTGGAGAAGGTGAAGTCCTGTGGTGCCCTCCCGTTTCTGACCGATACGAACACGCTCTACCTGGGTGGCAGGTCAAATGCCGTGGAGCACATCCAGACTGCCATCCTTCACGGGTTCGATTACGCGGTGGCGGGGGCACCTTTGATCATCGCCGATGGCCTGAACGGGAGGAACATCCATAAGGTGACGATCAACAAAAAACATTTTTCAGAGGTCTCGATTGCCGGGGATATCGCGGCAGCGGACAGCATGATCGTGCTCAGTCATTTCAAGGGCCATATCGCTGCCGGGTTTGGCGGGGCGCTCAAGAACCTTGCCATGGGATGCGCCCCGCCTGAGGGGAAACGTGCCCAGCACAATGCCCGACCGTTCACGATTGCAGATAATTGTACCGGCTGTGCGTCCTGCATGAAGGTCTGCCCGAAAGACGCGATCCGTGTTGTTGCAAAGAAGTCGGTGATCGATCAGGAACTCTGCATCGGGTGTTTCGAGTGCCTGCATGCCTGCCCCGAACATGCCATCGACATCGACTGGGAAACCGAGATCCCGCAGTTCATGGAGCGTATGGCCGAATATGCGTACGGGGCGGTGAAGGAGAAGGAGGGAAAGGTAGGATATATGAATTTCCTGATCCGGATCACGCCGGACTGCGACTGTTTCCCGTTCTCCGACGCGCCCATTGTGCCGGATATCGGCATCCTTGCATCAACAGATCCGGTGGCAATCGATGCGGCAGGTTTCGATCTCGTGAACCAGCAGCAGGGGTATGCCGATTCACTCCTGACTTCCCATCACCAACCGGGCGGGGACAAGTTCAGGGGGGTTCATGCACAGACTGACGGGTACCGGCAGATACGGTATGCAGAGGAGATTGGGATGGGGACACGCAACTACGAGCTTGTCAGGATCTGATCCGGAGATTTCCGGGTTCTTCATTTTTTATTGCATTTTGCAATTTTTCCCTCCATTTTTTTAAAATTCCTGGTAAAAAAGTGCTCCCATCATCGATTGTAACCAAAATGCTTAAAACAGGATGGATGGCAATGGCTTATTACCAAACACTGATTAACTATTCTAGGTTTGTGAGGTATTATTCTTCAGCAGCCCCCGATTTGGTTTAACCGGCAGAGGATCTCCCGGATGAGTGCTGATCTGCTGGTGATATCCGGCCAAAGACAAGAGTCTGGTGAAGGCCAGAAAATAAAATCCAAACCAATTTAGGCAAGTCCAGTCGATCTACCAAATAAAAATCATGTAGTGTGAGTGTGCTATCCAATGTCCCTGAACAACCAGTATTTACAGCAGGTGTACGATCAGGTCTGCAAGAGAGACCCGGACCAGAAGGAATTCCACCAGGCGGTTTATGAGGTGCTCCAGTCTTTCGAACCGGTCATCACAAAAACCCCTGATCTCTTTGAAAATGGCCTCCTCGAGCGGCTCGTTGAGCCCGAACGCGGTATCCAGTTCCGCGTTGCATGGGTCGATGACAAGGGAAAGACGCAGGTGAACCGGGGGTACCGGTTCCAGTTCAACTCGGCAATCGGCCCCTACAAGGGCGGCCTCCGGTTCCACCCTTCAGTCAATGCGTCCATCATCAAGTTCCTTGGTTTTGAACAGATCTTCAAAAACAGCCTCACCGGCCTCCCCATGGGTGGCGGAAAGGGCGGATCCGACTTCGACCCCAAGGGCAAGTCGGATGCCGAGATCATGCGGTTCTGCCAGGCATTCATGACTGAACTGTACCGTCACATCGGCGCAGACCTTGATGTCCCCGCAGGAGATATCGGTGTCGGGGGCAGGGAGGTCGGGTACCTCTTTGGCCAGTACAAGCGGATCAGGAACGAGTTTACCGGTGTCCTGACCGGCAAGGGCCTCTCCTTTGGCGGCTCCCTTGTCCGGACGCAGGCAACCGGCTACGGCCTTTTGTATTTTACGCAGGAAGCCCTCGCCGTCATGAAGAAGGAGTCCATGAAGGACAAGGTGACCGTTGTCTCGGGGTCCGGCAATGTTGCGATTTATGCAGCAGAGAAGGCGCAGCAGCTCGGTGCAAAGGTTGTTGCCATGTCCGACTCGAGCGGGTACATCTACGATGCAAAGGGTATCAGACTCGATGTTGTCAAACAGCTCAAGGAAGTCGAGCGGGCACGGATCAGCAAGTATGCCGCGCTTGTTCCGGGCAGCGAATACCACGAGGGCTGCAAGAAGATCTGGTCCATCCCCTGCAAGGTTGCCCTGCCCTGTGCAACCCAGAACGAGCTTGATGGCGAGGACGCAAAAATGCTCTTAAAGAACGGGGTCATCGCGGTCTGCGAAGGGGCCAACATGCCCTGCACTCCCGAAGCTGCGGAGGCATTCATTGCTGCAAAGATCGTCTTCTCACCCGGCAAGGCATCCAATGCCGGAGGTGTTGCAACCTCAGGTCTTGAGATGTGCCAGAACTCCGAGCGTTACTCATGGACTGCCGAAGAGGTCGACTCGAAACTCAAACAGATCATGATCGATATCTTCCACAACACGTTCAATGCATCAAAGGAGTACGGCATGGAGGGTAACCTCGTAGCCGGTGCAAACATCGCAGGATTTTTAAAGGTCGCCTCCGCGATGAAAGCACAGGGAATTTTCTAATCTTTTTTTTGTTGCGGGCCGCTGGGGGTCCATATAAAAAAATGCAACCGGCATTTCATTGACTGCATTGTTCCAAAGGCAGGTTGTTATTTACTAGTACCGCAGAGATTTTACCACGTATCATGATCCCGTGGCTGAACTCCAATTTCCGGCATTTCAAACCAACGGCCGCAATCGCCATCAATGCCACGCGGCACATGAACAAGATCGAGCGCAAAAAATTATTCTCGCCCGACATCGAACCGATGCGCACTGCCGAGGGCCGCTGGTTCGAAGCGATCGTGTACGAGATGTTCCTTGAGATCGCAAAAAAGTCTGACACGATCCGGTATCTTGCCATGAAAGGCGCTGATGCCCCCAACCAGCGGGAGAATGTCCGTCTCGGGCAGAACGGGCTCTTCTATTCCAAGTATGGCGATATCACCATCCGGGGTAACGGCCAGGACCTTGCGGAGTTTGATATGCTCCTTATGGATTCATCCAACCGTGTCGCCTTTGCCGAGGTTGTCACCTCGCCATCGGATCTCAAGGAGTTCGAGATCGAGATTGCGTACAAGAAGAAGCTGCTCGGGTATCTCTACGGCCAGAAGACCACCCCTTTTCTGCTCGTCTCATCGTTCGACCTCTCGAATTATTCTGTGGTCAAGCGGCTTGCCAAAGACAAGACCAACGCCATCATCCATACCAGTTCCTGCGAGGAGATCAAGGGGCTGGTCAAGCACTACCGGCCCCGTATCATCTACAACCTGCCAACGGATCACCCCAAACTTGCCCGGGCAACGGACTTCCCCATGAAACACCCGTTTGAGTACAAGAGGTACCATGATGAGCTGAAGAACCGGATCTTTGCCGAGATCAACAATAAGCCCGGCCGCATCCACCCGGAAATTCCGGGAGTTACCGGGCAACTGGTCAAAAAAGTCCTGTACGGCGGGCTCTTTCCCCCGGCGATAGAAGCGGTCTGCACCCAGTACGGGCTCATCGTGCGGGGAAAGAAGGTCACGTATGAGGACTTCTTCCGCCTCTATTCAAAAGCCATCATCGCTACAGACCTTCCCGGGTACGAACTGATCATCTACCTGCGGTCGAAGCAGAAGAAGGAGTACCACAAGATGATCCAGACAAAGGACGGGCACTTCAGGTTCGAGCGGCCCACACCGCCAAGGGTCGGATTCTTCCTCTGGCTCGAATCGATCCAGCCGACCCTCGGGACCCGGGCAGCGCTTGGGGTCCTCGATGCTTTCTCAATTGCCGCTGAACACCCGCAAAGTTAAAAAAAAGGAATCCTCTCCGGCCGGCGTGGTGCAATCAGCCGGCCGGTTGTATCTTTTCCTATTCCCGGGTTGCTGCATGGGGAGGCATGGCATATGATCCAATACCAACCCGCGCATTGGCCGGCAGTTCTTCCTGTGCCTCGCCGGTCCGGATCCGGATCGCCTTCTCAACCGGCAGGACAAAGATCATCCCATCCCCGACCTTTCCGGTCCGGCATGATTCGGTTATTGTCCTGATCAGAAGGTCAACCTTGTCATAGGGTACAACCACTTCTATCTGGACCTTTGGGAGAAGATCGACCATCATCCGTCCGCCACGGTACTCAAGGGCGATGCCCTTCTGTTCACCGCGTCCCATGACCTCAGTGATGGTCATGCCGGCATACCCGTTCTCCTCAAGGGCTTTCTTTACCATTTCAAGCCGTTCGGGCTTGATGATTGCTTTTACCAGTTTCATTGTCATCGTGCTCCTTTCTGGTCCGCTGCAACAGGGTGCTGGACACTGGTGCTGATACACTCTTCGTTTTTCATCCCATACGTGCAGCCGTGGCGATCCTGCGGAGAGTCTGCTGCGACCCGGAACTTCCGTGTGGATTCTCCAACCCGGATCCGGATGGCGTCATCGACCGGCAGGACAATGATCCTGCCATCACCGGCTTTTCCCGTCCGGCACGATTCCATGATGATGCCAATCAGGACATCGACCCTTTCGGGCCCTGTTATCATATCTACCTGGATACGGGGGAGGGTGTCCTCCTGCATGAGGCCCTTGCAGAGCTCCTGCAGGCGGAGATGGTTCTGTTTGCCACCCTCAATTGCGGTGATGGTCATTGCCGAAAACCCGTTCATTTTGAGTGCTTCGCACAGGATCCCAAGTCGTTCCGGCCGCAGTACTGCCCGTACCAGTTTCATCATGATTACACACCTTTTGATTGCGCGGTCACCGGCTGCGAGATATCGAGGCTGGCATAATCCTCCTTTTCCGTGGCAGGAGAGATAAGATCCGATATCGCATACGTGGCGGTATCCGCCATCCGTTCGATTGGGAGTTCATCAAGCGATTCACCGGTCCGTATTCGGACAACCTTCTCGACAGGGGTAACAAAGATCCGTCCGTCACCAACCCTCCCGGTCCGGCACGATTCGGCGATCGTATTCACCAGGAGATCGACCTGGTCGTACTTCACCACCATATCGATCTGGATCTTGGGAAGGAGGTCAACATTCATGCGACCCCCACGGTACTCAAGGGTGATGCCCTTCTGCTCCCCATGGCCGTTCACATTGGTGACGGTCATACCGGAGAACCCGTTCTTCTCAAGCGCCTTCTTTACCAATTCAAACCGCTCGGGTTTGATGATTGCCTTTACCAGTTTCATGGTTCTCTTCTCCCGTTAGCAGCGCTCTCCGTGCTGCGAGATATCAAGGCCGACATACTCCTCCTCTTCCGTCACCCGCAGGCCGATGGTCTTGTCGATTACCACTGCAAGGACATACGTAACAACGAACGCGTACACAACAGCAGCCAGTGCGCCAGCTGCGTTTGCAACAAACTGGTGTACGTTTCCTTCAATAAGACCTGATGCCCCGTTAACCGCCGCTACCGCAAAGATACCGGTTGCGAGCGCACCCCAGAGGCCGCCCATGCCGTGGATTGCCCACGCATCGAGGCTCTCATCAAGGCCTTTCCGGATACGCCAGAGCATGATACCGTAGCAGAACATCCCGCCAACCGCCCCGATAAGGATAGCGGCTATCGGCGTGACGAATCCTGCTGCCGGAGTGATTGCGACAAGCCCTGCAATCGCACCGCTGACAAAGCCAAGCGAACTGGGCCGGCCTTTGACCCAGCTTGCAAACATCCATGCCAGCGCACCTGCCGCTGCCGCGATGTTGGTCGTGACAAAGGCATTTGCCGCCAGGCCATCTGCTGCTATCGCGCTGCCCGCGTTGAACCCGAACCAGCCGAACCAGAGCAGCCCGGCGCCGAGAATGGTCAGCGGGATGTTGTTGGGCTCCATGACATACTGCCCAAAGCCAGCCCGTTTCCCGATCACGATAGCGAGCGCAAGCGCGGCGAACCCGCTGCTGATATGCACGACCGTGCCGCCGGCAAAGTCCAGCGCGCCGAACTGTGCAGCCCAGCCGCCGCCCCACACCCAGTGGGCGAGGGGGTCGTAGACGAGGGTTGTCCAGAGCAGGGCGAAGACGATGAACGCGCTTAACTTGACACGCTCGGCGATTCCCGATGTCACGATCGCCATCGTAAGTCCTGCAAAGACCAGCTGGAAGACCATGAACAGGAGACCGGGGATGGCCTCGCTGAACGGCCCGGGGCCCATGGTGACGTTGTTGAGTCCAAGGTACTCGAGATTGCCGATGAAACCGCCGATATCGGATCCAAACGCAAGCGAGTACCCGATCACTACCCACTGGATGCTGACCAGTGCAAAGGCTACGAACGACAGGGTGATCATGGAGATCAGGTTTTTCCTGCGAACAAGCCCCCCATAAAAGAATCCTACCGCCGGCGTCATGAGCATGACAAGCGCCGTTGAGGCAAGAATCCATGCTGTTGCTCCAGAATCTAATGCCATTCTTCTCACCTCGTTATCTGATTTGCATTGCTCTTTTGTGCGGACCCTTCCTGCAAATCCGGAAGACCGGATTATGATCCACACCCACTCATAAGCTCAATGCCGGATGATAAGTCCGGGAAATTGAGCTCACAATTGGAATGGATCTGCCACCGGGTCCCTTTCGTTCCTTTTTATTAGTAGGAAGTTGCTTTCCTAGATATTTAAAATTAATTGTTACGATAGTAATGAGGTACGTTACCAGACAGAGAGGAGATAGCAAGAAAACGGATCAGCAGAAATGACTCAAACCCGGAAGGATCCCCGGGTGCCTGAAACATTAAGGAAAAAACCAGGGATC
>JBFYKS010000169.1:0-3448 GCA_041305785.1 Methanoregula sp.
GCCCGGCCATTGATGAGAAGAGCATCTATGCCATCACCTCAACGGCCCGGCCGGACGAGATAGCCGAACTCCTCTCCCTGTCACTGAAAGGCGATTTTGAACCGGCAGAATCCCTGCTTGCCCAGCTCCTCCACGAACGGGGGATCGCCCCCAACGAGCTCATCAACCAGTGCTACCGGGCGCTCGTGAAGATGGATCTCTCCCGCGGGATCAAGGTGCAGTTGATCGACCATCTCGGGGAAGCGGACTTCCGGCTCTCCGAGGGGGCCAACAGCGACATCCAGATGGAAGCGCTCATCGCACGCTTTGTTCTCTCTTCTGAAAAACAGCGGCAGGGTTAGGGTATGGAGACGACACCCGGTCTTATAGAGAATGACAAGACCGCTGACTGGAGCCGGCTCTTAAAGTCCCGGTACAAAAAAGATCTCGGCGAACTCTCCCGCGAGTACCCGCACAAGCGGTCACTCTCCATCGATTACCGCGATATCGAGCGGTTCGGTAAAGCGGGTATCGCGCTTGCTGACGAACTCCTCGAGAACCCGGGGAAGGTCATCGAGGATGTCCTTGATGCGATCAAGACCGCCCAGCTGATCCGGACCAAGGATGGCAAGGAGCCAAAAGGGATCAATATCCGGTTTACCAACCTCCCCAAAAAGACCCAGATCCGCGCTATCCGGTCTGACGACATCAACACGTTTGTGTCCGTCGAAGGGATCCTGCGCAAGACCACCGAAGTCCGGCCCCGTATCGTTGAGGCGGTCTTCCGCTGCCCGGCCGGCCACTTCACCCATAAGATCCAGAAGTATGGCAAGTTCATCGATCCAGATGGTTGTGCAACTGACGGCTGCACGTTCAAGAAACTTGACCTCATCCCGGCTCGCTCGCGTTTCATCGATTCCCAGAAACTCCGGGTGCAGGAATCCCCCGAGGGTCTCCGGGGCGGCGAGCAGCCCCAGACCCTTGATATCGATGTGACCGATGACCTCTGCGGGAAGATCTCCCCGGGCGACCGGGTCATCATCAACGGCATCCTCCGGTCCATGCAGCGGGTGATCAAAGGCGAGAAGAGCACGGTCTTTGACATCTTCCTCGAATGCAACTCCATCGAGGTTGCAGAGAAGGAGTTCGAGGAGGTGGAGATTGCCGAGAAGGACGAGGACGAGATCCTGCGGCTGAGTAAAGACCCGATGATCTATCGGATGATCACCCACTCGATCGCCCCCACCATCTATGGCAGCGAGGACGTCAAGCAGGCAATAGCCCTCCAGCTCTTTGGCGGCATGTCCAAGGATATGCCGGACGGGAGCCGACTCCGGGGCGATATCCACGTCCTCCTTATCGGGGACCCGGGGATTGCAAAAAGCCAGCTGCTGCGGTACGTGGTCAAGCTCTCGCCCCGCGCAATCTACACGAGCGGGCAGTCCTCAACCGCTGCCGGCCTGACGGCAACCGCGGTGAAGGACGAGTTCGGGGAAGGACGCTGGACCCTTGAAGCCGGTGCGCTCGTGCTTGCCGATATGGGTGTTGCTGCCGTCGACGAGATGGACAAGATGGAGAAGGGCGACCGCTCGGCCCTGCACGAGGCCATGGAACAGCAGTCCATCAGCGTTGCCAAGGCCGGGATCACTGCGACGCTGAAGTCCCGGTGCGCGCTCCTCGGAGCAGCGAACCCGAAGTACGGGCGGTTCGATATGTTCGGAGACCTCTCCGACCAGATCAACATGCCCCCGAGTCTCCTCTCCCGGTTCGACCTCATCTTCATCATGACCGACCAGCCGGAGCAGAAGCGGGACCTTGCGATTGCGGAGCATATCTTAAAAGCCCACATCACCGGGGAACTTATCGCCCAGCACAAAAAGACCCCCATTCCCGGTGTCACGGACGAATACATCGCCCAGCAGCTCAAGCCGGTCATGCCGGATATCGACCCAAGTCTCTTCCGGAAATACGTGGCCTATGCCAAACGCAACTGCTTCCCCATGGTCTCGGACGAGGCAAAAGAGGCGCTGGTCACGTACTATCTCAAGCTCAGGGGGATCGCCGAGCCCAACAAGCCGGTGCCTGTCACCGCCCGGCAGCTCGAAGCCCTTGTCCGGCTTGCCGAGGCGAGCGCACGGATCCGGTTGTCGAGCACCATCGACACAAGCGATGCGGAGCGGGTCATCCATATCGTTGATGCCTGCCTGCGCCAGATCGCGTACGATGCCAAGACCGGCACCTTCGACATCGACAAGGTGGTCACCGGCATCTCGAAAGAGAAGCGCGATATCGTGCGGGTCATCAAGGACGCCATCCGCGACATCGGCGGCGAAGGCCGGCGGGCAGCCATCGACCAGGTGATCGACGCGGTCAGCGGCAAAGGCTTCCCGCGCGAGAAGGTCAAGGAGGGCATCGATATGCTCCTCCGGCATGGCGAGGCGATGGAGCCGAAGTCCGGCATCATCCAGTTGATATGAGGAGATACCATGGTCAGCGACAGGGAACAGGCAATCTTTGAAGCAGCAATCAAGCTCGGGGCGCTCTACCACCAGTGGGTGGGAACGCCCATCTCCCGCAATTCGGCAGCAAGTGTTGAATCCGCAATCGAGAAAGCCGTCATCCTCCAGCCGTATGTCGAGGAGATCACGGTCCGGCTGGACCGGAGCAGGATGACCGAGAACCTCTTTGGGTACAGCGAACTCTGTGGCCTGATGTACGAGGTGGAGATCGTCACCCGTGTAGGATTTGCCTACTGCCGGGCGCGACTCGCCCCACACGAAGGTTACCCGCTGATGCAGGTCGTGGAGTGCCATGAGATCCCCGGTGTATCCGATAACTGACGACCATATCCACATCGACCCGGTCAATGGCAGGGGGGTTGAGGCGGCAAAGGACTTTTTCCGGGCCGGGGGAACCCATATGTTCCTTGTCGCAAAACCGTCATGGTCGCTTGGCGTCCATCCCGTGACAGGATCCGATTATCGCCGTGTCTTTGATGAGACGATCCGGGTCGCGGGACTGGTGGCAGAGACCGGGGTTGTTGCGTTTCCCGTGCTGGGCGTCCACCCGGCCGAGATCGGGCGCCTGACCGAGCGCATGTCCCTTCGCGAGGCAGCCGATCTCATGATGGCCGGCCTCGATTGCGCTGCGCAGTATGTAAAGGAAGGAACGGCAGTAGCGCTCAAGAGCGGCCGGCCCCACTACCCGGTTGAGGAGGAGGTCATGGCGCTTTCCAATGAGGTGCTGGCTCACGCCCTTTTCCTTGCTGCCGACTGCTCGTGTGCACTCCAGATCCATGCCGAGAGCGGGCCGTGCAGCGATGTTGTCGGGATGGCCCGGGATGCCGGAATACCGGTGGAGCGCGTGGTCAAGCATTACGCTACACCGGATACCCCGCTCCACCCGTCCTTCATTGCAAAATACGAAGGGATAGCAGATCTCGTCCGTAGCGGCCGACCCTTCACGCTCG
>JBFYKS010000170.1:0-6912 GCA_041305785.1 Methanoregula sp.
CATCAAGGATTGCGCCTTTTTTCAGGGCTTCAAGATCGCGGTCGGAACGGATGATGACAAAATCACGGGCAGCCTCGGCCTCACCGGGCTCAATGAAGCGCGTCCGTGCACCAACGCCCCCCTTGGAGATCCCAAGCCCGCCATAGGTCTTCCCGTTCAGGTCAGTCAGTTTCGAGAACCAGACCAGCTGGATGGGTTCTGTTCCCGTGTTCTCTGCGCGAATGTAAATCGTTAGTTCCTGGGTGCCGTCTTCTGCTACCTCACCGATCTCGAACTCGTAAATCGAGACATCGAAGGTGGTGTTTGGCGTGGTATGGCTCATGTTTCCATACATGGGAAGCGCCTCACCCGTAATCAGGGGATCAACGGAGGTTGGAATGGCAGGGGAGGTGGTGGTGACACCGGGGTCTGAAGATGGCGTGGTGCAGCCGGCGGCAAGGACCAGGCAGGAAATGATAAGGATAATTATTGGCGTTTTCATCATTGCACTACTGGGGTATGTTGGAGAGAGTACAAGAATTTTCCGGCAGGGAAAAATTGAGAAGGTGGCTGTGGACTTTTTTTACGGTTGCCCTTTTTTCCGGTGGAAATCCAGACGGCGTTGTTACGATTGCATTAAATACCAGCCGGCAGATATCCGAAACACAACGATACATTATGACCTGCCCAAGGATGTTTTCAATCCCCCTGTTCATGGTTGCGATGATGGCACTCGTGATATCAGGAGCCGCAGCAGATCAACCGGTTGCCGACTTTGTCGTGCAGGACTCATTCACGCAGGGGTTTGCCCCGTTCACCGCATGGTTTTTGGATCAATCGATCCATGCCGCTTCGTATTCATGGTCCTTTGGGGACGGCCAGACCTCGACAGCACAGAATCCTGAGCACACCTACACGAACCCGGGTACCTACACGGTCTCCCTCACGGTGACGGATGCAACCGGAACGCTCAGTGATACGAAAACGGTTACGGGTCTCATTGTTGTCGGCGCGGATCCCATGGGCGGCAATGGGGGGACAACGGAAACAACCACGCCCCCTACATCCACCATCACAACCACCACCACGGAAAAGCCGGCAGAATACGGGATAATCTCGGTTATCTCCCGACCCTCAGGAGCCATGGTCTCCCGCAACGGGATCCAGCAGGGTATCACCCCCATCACCCTGTACTCGGTTCCCGCCGGTTCCCACACGATTCTCGTTCACCTGAAAGGGTACCCGGATTACCAGGCTGCGGTCACGGTGGAGAACGGGAAGACCGTGTCGCTTGACGTGAACCTTGAACCGGCTGCAACAACCACGACTCCCCTCCCGACACGTACCGTCACAACGGTCCCGACGGTCGTTGAGACCAGTACTGCTGCTGGGATGAAGGCGGCAGCAGCTCCCACTGACGGGACCGGGCAGGGTTCAATCCGGATCAATTGTGCCGGCTGCCTCGAACGCAAGAATGCCGGCACCCCAATAAAATTCATCCATTACCTGATCCTGTCCGTTGAGTATCCCGAGGGAAAAGAGACAAAACAGGTCATCTATTCTGAGGAGGAAACACAAGAGGCGGTGATGCGGGAGGTACCGCCCGGTTATTACGAAGTACGGGTATGGCCGGAGCAGTACAAAGCCCAGAGCCGGTACGTCACGGTCAGATCCTCGGAAGAGTCCGCAGTCGTCTTCAATGGTCCCGGGTTTGTACAAACACCGGGATTCGGGGCGCTTGCCGCCGCCCTGACCGTCGCGGTCATCGCCGGCATGAGGCGTTTTGCGAAATTGTAAAAATTACTCTGGAGAGACGGGCATGAACCGGCAGGGTGAACACCCGAACTAAGAAAAACGTCACCTTTTTTCTTGGGAGGGCTCCCCACCGCAGGGACACGGTATGACATGGCGGGGCGGATTACCGGATATGAACCCGAATTGAGGCCGCCGCGGGAGCGCCCCCGCGGGGGCGGCGGCAGGAATCGCAACCGGGGGCATGGGGGCAGTTTGCCCCCATCATCTTTTTTTCTGATTTTCATGGGAAATCATTCATAAGGCGTCCTTTTGTGGAATTGCGATGATGACCCCCTCTCTCCCAAGAGAGGGGGAGGCAGCCTGCGGGGGCAAGCCCCCAAAACCCCCGATTTCAATCATGCATCTTCAGGCACCCACGAACGGCCTGCTCCACAATGGCGAGGGTCGATGAGACCCCGAGCGCCCTCATCCCAATCACAATCCAATATTACCCATCGCAGGTTTTTTTACAGAGCATTTTTTACCAAAAATTCCCTGCCGATCTTTTTCATGCAGGCCCTTACAATCCCGCGGATGATCCCTTTATGCCATCGTGTGGATAAATCTAAAATCCATGCGTAGCCGGGGCATCATTCTTCTCTGCATCGTGCTCGCCGCCTCATTCCTTTTCTCTGCCGGGTGCATCGCGCCGCAGGAGCCGGGCAGCTCTGCCGTGCCGGAGGAGCCGCCCGCAACGGAGACAACAACTGCGGCATCACCGTCTCCTTCGCCCCACGAATCGCCCGTTCCGGAGGAAAGCCCGCTATCTCCGGTTCCCTCGTATATCCCCACCGTCTCCCCGCAGCCCGTTGCCACAACCCCGACCTGGATCCCAAAAACCTATGGCCGCGATGCCGCTGGCGACCCGCAGATCGTACTCCTCACCTTTGTGAAGGAATATTTCATCTTCGACATCCCAGACTGCGCGATGCGGGAGGTGTTCCCGGAGGCTGCCGGCGATCCGGCGTACGGGATTCGGCAACCGGTGCCAAAACTTGTCATGGTCCCCGACCGCGAGATCAGCGCTTTCATCAGGGCGCATGCCGGCGAGTATGCGAACGATCCCAACCCGCACCTCCACGTGGATCCCAACACGATCGGCAGCCCGGCCTGTACCGGGATGGTCGCCAACCCGAAGTGGAATTTTGTCCGGATCAATGCAACCCTTCTGCCCCGGAATGCCCGGCCGGGCGAGTACGATATCGGGATAAACGTGCGTTCCCGCGGGGTCGTTATCGAACAGATCCGGCTGAACAGATCGTTTGCGATCGACCGGCCGGTCGTCATTGCGGGATACGTGCCGCTCCGCCTTGATGAGACCGACGCGTTCGACACTATCGACCTGGCATTTTCAAGAAGAGCGTGAGCGCGAAGATCCCAAAAGGAATAAAAACGGGGGTCCCCCGTCACCGGAACCGGGGATGACGGAAAGAGTACGGCTACCCGATCCGTTCTTCAACAAGAGATATCAGGTCGCGTAATTCCCCGCACGCTATGATCTCATCGGTACTGATGAGGATCGAGAGTTCCGTACCCTTCTTCAAAAGCACGATCGGGTAGGTGATGGGGCGGCGGCCGAACTCTTTGATGAACTCGTCCCGGTCAAGGGATCGTGACGGTATGCGGAGTTCTTTTAAGAACCGCTTCCACTCCTTCTTGATCCCCACGGGGCTGACCGTGAGTTTGATCAAAGGGGAGGCTTCGGGCCCGGAGGTTGCCGGTTTCATCGCGGAATAATCATGGATCGACTGCAGTACCCCACTGTCGAGGTTGTAGACGAACAGGATGGTTGGCAAATCCTGCATATACGATCCCTTCTCGCTCTTCCATGGCTTAATTGTTGGGATGGTTTTTCGTCACCAGGGCTTTTTGGAGGAGGACAGGAGAAGGGCCGAATGGGAAAGATCCCAAAATGGCAGATTCAAAAAAAAGGAGCGGCAGACCTGTGTTTTGGATCCGGGATCAGATCCACTTCTTTTGTCGGTAATAGATGAGCATCCCCACCACCATGACCGCCATCACGACAAGTACCGAAAAATACCCGTACTCCCATTCGATCTCCGGCATGTTCTTAAAGTTCATGCCATACAGGCCGACAACGAACGTGAGCGGGATGAAGATGGTGGCAATCAGGGTGAGCACCTTCATGATCTCGTTCATCTTGTAGCTGAGGCCCGAGAGGTAGATATCGATCATGCCCGAGACCATGTCGCGGAAGGTCTCGAGCGTATCAATGACCTGCACCGTGTGGTCGTACACGTCGCGGAGGTAGATCCGGGTGGATTCCTTCATCACGACAGATTCGGACCGCTCGAGATTGTTGATCAGTTCGCGGAGCGGCCAGACCGATTTTCGCAAAAAGATCATATCCTTTTTGAGCCCGTTGACTTTGGGCAGGGATTCGCGGGTCGGGTTTGTGACCAGTTCCTCCTCGAGGTCTTCGACCCGTTCCTCGAGTTTCTCCATGACCATGAAATAATTGTCAACAATGCAGTCGATGAGGGAATAGGCAAGGTAATCCGGGCCGGCTTTCCGGATCCTGCCATCCTTTCTGATCCGCTCGCGTACGGGATCAAAGATATCCCCGATATCCTCCTGGAAGGTGAGGAGGTAGTTTGACCCGATGACCATGCTGACATGCTCGATCTTGATGGACTGCTGCGAATCAGGGTACGTGAGAACCTTCAGGTTCAGGTAGAGGTACTGGTCCAGGTCTTCCATCTTCGGGCGCTGGGAGGTGTTGAAGATGTCTTCGAGGATGACCGGGTGGATGGCAAAGCATTTCCCGAGCTCTTCGATGAGCCGGGGATTGCCAAGACCGTCGATATTGATCCAGGTCACCGTTTCGGTGTCCCGGAACGGGATACATTCGCCGATAGTTTTGACCGTCTTCTCGGTATAGCGGGCAGAATCGTAATCAAAGACCGTGATCCGGACCGGCAGGTCGGCGGGTTCGCCTTTCACGTGAAGGGTCCCGGGCGGAAGGCCGACCCGGTCCGTGAGTTTATGCCGGTAGCGTGACATGGTCTTTTGTCGGGTGATGAGTGATTGGATGAAGAGGTGGATAAGAATATCGGAGGGATGGATCCGGAACCGGTGCAAAGGGTCCCGTAACGGGATGCCCTTTCGTGCACGGGGGAGACCGGGCGCGATATGGCATACCGTATGATGCGGGAGTCCGGGCAAAAACCGGGGGGGCGTTATTCAGTGGGGAGGACGGACTGCACGCTCATGAGGCCGAAGAAGGCGGTGGCGATGATGAGAGCCTGAAGGTAATGCCCGAACATGAGAAGGAGGGTATGTACGAGGGGGATCGCCGGTGAGTATACGATATCCTGGAGGTTGAAGATCATTGCAAAGCCATCGAGGATCCACCCGATGAGGGGAAGCACCTGGCCAAACGGGGAGAATGGCTCGCCTTCATACGCGTGCCCCATGGTGGAATAGAAGAAGAGGGCGACTGCGAAAACTGACAGGCAGGTGAAGTACAACCCGGGTCACACGATCCCGGTCTTTTCCCTGAGCCAGAGATACGGGGTGATCACGGCAAGCGACATGAGCAGGAGGATGAATGTGAAGATGACGAGGGTTCCCACGAACACGTTCCCCTTCTCGATCAGGTCTCCCCCAAGAATTCCCCCGGCAATGAGAAACACTCCCGCTGCGAGGAGGAGCGGGAGCCAGAAGGGGACCGGAGTTGCAATCTTCCGGACACCCGCGTGCAGCACGGAAGGGATGATGAGGATGAAGATGAGGAACAGGAGCATGACCAGCGGGAAGATCAGGTTTTCGTTCACACGTATTCCTCTAATTTTATCGGTTAATAAAAATGCGGTTTTTTTAAAGGAGTGCCGGACTACGCGGGCGGGGCGGGCAGTGCCCTACAGGGGCACCGTCAGCAGATCATGCGGGAAGTTTTGGCAGGTACCCGTTCGTCCTCTTTTTCTGAGGGTGGTGGTATCGACGGATCCCGGTACCCGCGTTGACGGGGGCACTACGCCCCAAAAATTCCTGTACCGGGGACTCCGCCCTTGGGGGAAGAGGCCACAGGGTTGGAACACGGGTGCATTACCAATCGTTTCCCCCGTGACACGGTACCGGGATCTCGTTTCCGATCGGATATTTTTCCGGTATTTCACACCGTGGTTTTCCCAAGGATTGATTGTATGATCTCTTCTGGCATCGTGGTCTTTGCCACGATCTCCGGAATACTCATACCTTCCTGCTTCAGCCGGCGGACGAGCGCGTCCACGGGCTCTCCGATCTCGATGACGAAGTTGTCCGGATCAAAAAAGCGGAAGACCCGCTGGCCCCAGGGCTGCTCGCGGATCTCATGGATGATCTCCGCACCATACGACCGGACCGCGGAACAGGCCTCGTCAATTCTCTCTGATTCGAAATAGATCTCAACATCATTGCCTTTCATTGGTTCAGTCGTTTTCCCGTGGATCACGTTCAGGGCAAAGTCCTGCTGCCAGAGCGCAAGGCCGCTCTTGTAACCGACATTAATCCCGAGGTCCATGGCCACTTCCTGCCCAAGAACGGTCTCGTAGAATCTTCGCGACGTTTCCATATCCTTTACCATGAGGACAAATGCTGTGAGGTTACAGGCTGCGGTCATATCCCCCGGACATGGGAGGGAAGGGAAGATAAAAGAGCAGGAACGTGGCGTGAAAATAAAAACGGAGAACGTTTTCCCGTGCCGGATTTTTTTTGCAGGACGGCACCGGAATGGCTCGTTTTCATTTTTTTGCTCTGGAGAAAACTTCCTTCCGGATAATTGTCCCCTTGTGCCAACCCTGCCCCCAAGGGGGCTCATGGCGTATGCGATGCCATTCGTATTTCCTGTACGGGACATGCCGATAAAAAATATTTTCACAAAACCGAAATTAAGGCCGCCACGGGGGCGCCCCGCGGGGGTGGCGGCAAATATCTTAAAGGGGGCATGGGGGCAGTTTGCCCCCATCATCACATCTAAGGTTTTCTCCAGAGCAAATTTTGGGAATTCCAGTTCTTCTCAAAGATTAGCTCTGTTGAAAAACTAACAGAAATTCAGATTGAATTATGATGGAGCCACGGGCGCTCGCCGCCTCATCAGGGCTCGCCTTTGTGGAATATGGCCGTGGATGGTGATCCAGG
>JBFYKS010000171.1:0-5569 GCA_041305785.1 Methanoregula sp.
GCAGCCGGCATGCACCCGGCGACCCTGTACATCCTTGGCGAGTTCCTAGCCACCGGCACCCAGATGAAGACCGAGCGGCCGGGGAAAGCCTGCGGGGTGGTGCCGGTCGATTCCATTGAAGGACCTACCGTGCGGCTCCGGAACGGGGATGTGCTCCGGATCGATGACGAGACGACCGCAAAGCGGCTGAACGCCGCAATCGAGAGGATCCTCGATGTTGGCGAGATCCTCATCTCCTACGGGGAGTTTTTGGAGAACAACCACCCGCTCGTCCCGGCCGGCTACTGCTCAGAGTGGTGGCAGCTTGACGTGGGCCCGGGAGTGAAGTCCCCCAAGGACGAGGGGGAAGCGCTGGCACTGGCAGCGGAGGGGCAGTACCTCCACCCGGATTACACGTGGTTCTGGGACGATATCACGAGCGCGGATATCCGGACTCTTGCGGATGCCGTTGCAGCAGGCGGAACGGTGGTTGACGGCACCCTCCATATCCCCCCTGACCCGGCAACCAAACCGCTCCTGGAACTGCTCCTCATCCCCCACCAGGTGCTCGACACTGTCGTGCAGCTCAGGATGTATAAGGCGTTTCTTGCAGGCCTGGGTCTCGACGAGAACCTGAAAAAGCGGGATACATGGTTGACCGCCCCCGTGGATGCAGCCCCGCTCGATCTCGTGATGCACCTCAGCGGTATGAAGATGCGGTCCCGGTCCGGCACCCGCATCGGGGGACGCATGGGCCGGCCCGGCAAATCCAAGCCCCGGAAGATGAACCCGCCGCCCCACGTCCTCTTCCCGCTCGGGGACACCGGCGGGGCCCGGCGCTCGTTCCAGTCAGCCTCGCTCCATACCGCGGAGACGGACCAGAACAACACCGACCTTGACTTCCAGAAGGAAGGAGGGTTAATCGAGATCGATGTCGGCCGCCGCCGCTGTTCGCAGTGCGGGGAGATAGGGTATCTCAACCAGTGCGAGAAGTGCGGCGGGCATTCGGTTGCCGTCCTCACCTGCCCCAAGTGCGGCCGTGAGCTGGACGAACCCCGGTGCCCGCAATGCGATGCCGGGGGCGTCTGCAGCCAGCGGATCACCTTAAACGTAAAGGCCGAGTACGCAAAGGCGATGGAGCGGCTCGGGATGAAACCCGACAGCGTCAAGCTCGTCAAGGGAGTCAAAGGCGTCATTTCTCGGGAGAAGACCGTGGAGGCGATGGAGAAGGGGATCCTCCGGGCAAACCGGGGCATCTTTGTCTTCAAGGACGGCACCACCCGGTTTGACATGATCGATCTCCCGCTCACCCACATCCGCCCGGACGAGGTGCGGGTCTCTGTCGAACAGCTCCGCTCGCTCGGGTACACGAAGGACACCCATGGCTATGACCTCCAGAACCCGTCGCAGGTACTCGAGCTCCACCCGCAGGACATCCTGGTCTCGGACTCCTGCGCCGAGTACATGGTCAGTACAGCGCAGTTCATCGATGATCTTCTTGTCAAGTGCTATGGCCTCGAACCGTTCTACAACATCAACCGGCCCGAGGATCTCGTCGGCCACCTGGTTATCGGGCTTGCCCCGCATACCAGTGCCGGGGTTCTTGCCCGGATCGTCGGCTTCACGCGGGCAAACGTGGGGTATGCCCACCCGTTCTTCCATGCCGCCAAGCGCCGGAACTGCTTCTTTGGCGACACGGAGATCGAGGTATTCGACGGCAGGCGCTGGGAGAAGATCCCGATACGGAAGTTCGTTTTAGAGAACTTCGATCTCTCCCGGCCGGGCATAGACCGGCTCGGCACCTATTACTCGGACCCGGCCCGCCCGTTTGCCACCCGCACCGTTGACCCGAACGGGCAGATCCACATCCGGAAGATCACCTCGGTCTCGATCCACCGCGCTCCCGCGACTCTCATCCGCTTCACCACCAGCCGGGGCCGCGAGCTTGTCGTGACCCCGGACCATGCCATGCTCGTCTGGGACACCAGTTACCTCCGCAAACTTAAGGCGGTTGAGCTGAAAGTCGGGGATGCCGTCCCGGTCTTTGAGGGCACCTGCGTGGTGACCGACCGGATCACCGCTGCCGAACCC
Source organism: Methanoregula sp. (assembly GCA_041305785.1). Classification (GTDB taxonomy): domain Archaea; phylum Halobacteriota; class Methanomicrobia; order Methanomicrobiales; family Methanospirillaceae; genus Methanoregula. The sequence goes on from JBFYKS010000171.1 coordinate 2,071, forward strand.
GTCCCCGCCCCCGAGGAACGGGTCTACTGCCTGACCGTGGATACTGATCACACGCTCGTGGCAAACGGGATCTTCACCGGCCAGTGCGATGGCGACGAGGACTGCATCATGCTCCTCCTCGACGGGCTCATCAACTTCTCCCGTTCGTTCCTGCCCGAGAACCGGGGCGGGACGATGGATGCTCCGCTTGTGCTGACCAGCCGGATCGATCCAGCGGAGATCGACAAGGAGGCCCTCAACGTCGATGTCTGCGACCACTATCCCATCGAGGTGTACACGGGGGCTCTCAATTACATCGAGCCCAAGACGATTGTCAAGCTCATCGACCGGGTCGAGAACCGGGTGGGAAGGCCCGAGCAGGTCGAAGGGTTCCAGTTCACGCACGACACGTCGGATATCTCCTCCGGCCCAATCGAATCGATGTACACCCAGATGAAGAGCATGACCGACAAACTGGGGGCCGAGCTTGACCTTGCCGAGAAGATCCGTGCGGTGGACGCCGATGACGTGGCAGAGCGGGTGCTCAACACGCACTTCATCCGGGATCTCATGGGCAACCTCTCGGCCTTCTCCAAGCAGAAGCACCGGTGTACGAAGTGCAACACCAGTTACCGGCGGATGCCCCTCTCGGGCAAGTGCACGAAGTTCAAGGGCCGGGGCATCTGCAACGGTCCCATCATCCCGACCGTCCACGAGGGATCGGTGAAGAAGTACCTCGAGATGTCCCGGGAGATCTGCCGGAAATACAAGGTCTCGGAGTACACCAAGCAGCGGGTTGAGGTGATCGACCTTGCGATCGAGTCCACCTTTGGCGAGGAGAAGCAGGAACAGCTGGGCCTTGCCGATTTCATGTGACCGGCAGGGAAAAAAAGCCGGAACACTCGATATGGATCGCGGGAGCGATGAGAATCTTTAAACCGGGCAGCTCATCAGATCAAAAACGAGATGCCGATGAGGAGAAGGATCATCGCGGCAAGGAGCCATGCAACCCGGGCAAGGGTCTTCTTGGCATGGTAGTGGGCCAAAAGGTCGCGGGGCCCGATCTTTAAAATGACCACGCCGATGAGCGAACCGGCAACCAGCCCGACAACGTTCTGGAGGGTCAGCGTGAGGGCGTCCAAAAAACCGGCAGGAAACCAGACAAGGGCGATCCCGGTAACCACCGCCGGCGGGAGCAGCGCTGCGGCAATCGCAACCCCCGCAATCCCTTCCGGGATCCCTTTGGCAAGGGCGATGATGGTGGCAAGCCCGAGAAGGATTGCCATCACGATATAGACTGAGTTGGCGTCCATCCGTGAAGCGATCTCAGGAGTCAGTTCCAGCTCAACCAGGTAGGTGAGTGGCAACGTCACTACCGCAGCAATCCCGATAAGCATCAGGATGTATATTACCAGGATCTTGACGCAGTCGAACGTAGCTTTCTGGTTGCCGATGGCAATCGATATGGCAAGGGCATAGATGGGGCCAAGGAGGGGGGAGAGGAGCATTGCCCCGATGATGATGCCGATGTTATTTAAGAAAAGCCCGATGAGGGCAACGATCCCGGCAATGGCGGCAAGGATCACCTTGTTCCTGTCGAAGGTTGAATAGTCCTCAACCGTGGCGAGGAGCCTCTCAACCGGTGTCCTCTCCTCTTTTGGCGCATGGGCTTTCCACTCCTCTTTGAGCTTGTCAAGATACGGGGAGATGACAAAGTCCGGTGTCGAGACCTCAATCAAGGTGTACCGGTCCTCTTCACTGGCAGCCCCCTCTATCCCTGGGATGATCCCGGCCCAGATCGGCGCCCCGGTACCTGTCGGGGGTTTCCTGTTCAGCGAGGTGTGCGTCTTTTTGATCATCTCGTCAACCATCCCGTCCTGCACGTAGAGCGTGTACCGGATCCACTCTTCGGACTCAACGATCGTGTAGGCAATCCCGGCAAGGTTCTTTACAAGTTTGTCTGCCTTGGCGCGGGGAACGGTGATAATGACTTTTTTCATGGAAATGCCTTACCAGCGTATATCGCGGGGTCGGTATATCAAATACTCTGCCACATGAGGGTCTGCTTTACGAACAATGCTCTCTTTTGCCCTTCTGCTTACCCTCGTGATTTATGAGTGCCGTGGTTGAGTAAAAAAATCTCACTCATCCCGGATCAGAGGGTTGTTATCCCCGCGATAATGAGGGCAAAGAGGATGAGGTCGTACATCCCGTGCGAGATCGCGCTCGTTGAGGTGTTGGTGTATTTCCGGAGGATTCCAAAACAGATCCCGACAAGGAGAACACTCAGCAACCCGTCCCAGGCATACTGGTACGCGTGCAGGGAGGTGAAGACAAGGGCAGAGACGATGATGCCAAAGCGTGGCTGGATAACCCCCCGCACTGAGAGTTCCTCGCCAAGCCCTGCCGAGACGGAGGCAATGACTGCGGCAAGCGGCGTAAACGAGACCAAAAAGAGGTTGTTGACCATGGTCTCGTCGGTTGTCGGGATGCCCCAAGCGGTAAAGAGCATGACCACAGCTTCATCGAAGAACCAGAATATGGTGACGAGTAAGACACCGGACGCGATCCCGATCGCAACCTGCTGCAGGGTGGGCCGGACGAGCCCGAGGCGTTCGAGCGTGCCACGGATGTCCCTCCTGATGAAGAGCCCGACCAAAAAGAACGACCCGATCACGGTCCAGATGAGGGAGAAGGTGTCGAGTTTCACCGTTGAGCCCGGCTCCTCAAGGCCGATGCCAAGAGCGCTCTGGAGGGCCGGGTCGAGAAACGGGGCATTGCCGGTGAGGAGGAGCGGGACGAGCGGCATGACAATGAGGGCAAGGACGCAGCAGAGGGCGACCGTATGGACATGCGAGTCCGGGTCGAATGGCAGGACGCGGGCGAGCTGTTCCCGGAACCGGCGGGAGAATCCAGCGAGGCCGGCAACGGCAGCAAGGAGCGAGGCGAGGATCGTGCCGGCTGCGGTTGCCGGCGGGAGCGTGTCAAGATATGCTTCGACTGCGCCCTCATCTTCGGCAAGTGCGGCCACCGGGGCAAGGGTGAGCATAACCGTGATTGCCCAGAGGATAACGAGGATGCAGAGGAGCCAGAGGGTTGCAAGGTGACGCACCCACGGGTGCTCTTCTCCCGCATAGGCGAGGAGGGCAAGGATGACAAACGGGGCTACCATGCCGCCGGCAAGCACAAACTCGCCAGGGTCACCGGTAAGGATGCCGGTGCCTGAGAGGAAGAGCACGCAAAGGAAGAACGCGATGACCGGCAGGACGATGAGAAGGTCCCGGTACCTGCTCTTTTGCAGTTGATCGAACATTTTCATAAGATTGGAAGTCCAGCTATAATGACTTCACGTTTAAAAAAAAACACCCTGGCATTTCTGGGTGGTGAAAGCCTTTTACTATCCGCTTCTCCAATAGTACAGCCAAGCGAGAATATCTAAGTGGCCAACAGAGGCGGACTCAAGATCCGTTCCCGCAGGGGTTCGCAGGTTCAACTCCTGCTTCTCGCATAATTTTTCTCT
>JBFYKS010000172.1:0-3027 GCA_041305785.1 Methanoregula sp.
GAGGCGGACTGCCTCGGCAATGGCGTGGGAGCCTTCGGTAATTTCCATCATCTTACTTCTCCTCCTGCTTCATGGTGATCGCCTCTTTGGGGCACTCGGTTGCGCAGAGCCCGCAGCCCTTGCAGTATGCATAGTCCGGGTCAAAGAATCCCCCGGTATCCTCATGGATGCACCCCTCCGGGCAGATGGTCCGGCACATCCCGCACTTCGAGCATTTCTCGTGGTCGAAGATGGGCTTGAAGACCCGCCACGAACCGGTCTTGTTGTCCCGTGACTTGCCGGGCCGTGCCCGGCAGCCGACTGCAACTGCCATTATGCCGCCCCCCGGACAATATCGTAGGCGGTCTTTGCCGCAGCGATGTTCTTTGTTGCAAGCTCACCAAAGAACCGGTGCTTCAGCGCGTTCTCGAGCGCGGAGAACTGGATCTCGCCCGAGGCTGCAGCAAAGGCTCCCATGAGCGTGGTGTTGGTGATCGGCAACCCGAGCGCCTTGAGCGCGATGGACGTTGCATCGATGAGGATGAGCTTCACGCCCTCCGGTACGCCAAAGGCCGCGTTCTTATCAGCCGTGTTGACGATAGCAATGCTGCCATTTTTCATACCGGCAAAGACGTTCACGTCCTTAATCAGGGTGCTGTCCTGCACGATGATGTAGTCCGGCTCGTACACCTGGCTCCGGAGCCTGACCTTCTTGTTGTCAAACCGGACAAATGCCTGGACCGGCGCACCGCGTCGTTCGACACCAAACGCCGGGAATGCCTGGGAAAAGACGCCGCCTTCAAAAGCGGCGACGGCAATCAGTTCGGCAGCCGTGACCGACCCCTGGCCACCCCTGCCGTGGATACGTAGTTCTCTCATGAAAAAATCCCTAATAATCTTACATGATAAATCAATATAAATCTAGAGATCCACCGCGAGCCCAAGAATCTCTTTCTTCCCTGAGAAGACGTCCCGGGCGATCCGTGCAAGACCCCGCGAAGCGCACCACTCATCGTACACTGCCACATCACAACCGAGCAGTTTTTGCACTTCCGGTGCAACTGCCGGTGCAAGGCTGCCGGCAAGGGCGACTTTTGCACTCCGGTTGAGCAGCCGGAGCGCGGCACATTCCATGGCGGCAAACATCGCAAGGGCCCGCACGCGTTCTCCCTCTGGCAGGGAGAAGTTCACGCCCGCGTGCTGGAACGCCTCGTTTGCCGTCCACTCGCCCGCGTCAACCTTCCGGATCGCGTCAACATCGAGCGCGCCATGCACCGTGCCTGGCGCAAAGATGCAGGCATCGAATGCCCCGACCAGTTTCCCTGAGGAAACGAGGAGGGAGACCGTGTTCGAGCTGACATCGGAGATGACCACATCGCCGCCAAGCGCGTGGCAGGCTTCGTAGGCAATACCGATCTTCTCGGGGCTTGTCTGGTGGGAGTACGCCTTGAACCGGGGATCGGTGGGAGAGCTGCGGTGGAGACCCGGGATAACAACTGCCGGGATCCCGCTCCCTGCAACGGCATCGAAGACCGCCGTCCCGCCACCAATGTGCTTACCGGCGCCGTCACGGCTGATAATCCCCCGGTTCTTCACTCTGCTGATATTTGTGACCGCTGCGATGTTGTCGCCCATGGAATAACAGAGGGCGATTCCTTTGATCTCGTCAATTGGGCAGATGCGGGAGAGATCGGAGATGGAGAACTCCTTTGCCGCATCGCGCGCGATCTTAAAACCGCCATTTTCACCGCCAAACCGCATCGCGGTGGTGCCGTGGTCAATGCCGATAAACATACCAGTAATCCTATAGGATCGATGACATATTAGGTACTGATGTTTGATGTGGTGACGGGCGGTGCCGGGTTCATCGGCTCCCATCTGGTTGACGCGCTGGTAAACCAGGGCGATGATGTTCTGGTCATCGACTCCCTTGTTGCCGGGCGAAAGGAGTATATTGCCGGCCATCTGGAATCCGGCAGGGCACGCTTGGTGCAGTGCGACCTGCTCGATGAGGGCTGGCAGGATTCCTTGAACGGGGCAGACCGGGTCTGGCATCTCGCGGCAGACCCGGATGTCCGCCAGAGTGCGATGACCCCCGATCCCACGTTCAGGAACAATATCGTTGCCACGTACCGGGTGCTTGAGGCGATGCGGGCAAACAACGTCCCGGAACTGGTTTTCACCTCCACCTCGACCGTGTATGGCAATGCAGCGGTCATCCCGACACCGGAGGACCATTCGCCGCTCGAACCGGTATCCGTGTACGGCGCAAGCAAGCTTGCCTGCGAGGCGCTCATCTCGGCCTATTGCCACTCGTTTGGGATGCGGTCATGGCAGTTCAGGTTCGCCAACATCATCGGAGCCCGGAGCGGTCATGGAGTTATTACGGATTTTGTCCGGAAACTGCGGGAGAACCCGGAGGAGCTGGAGATCCTGGGTGACGGGAAGCAGACCAAATCTTACCTTGAGGTCAGCGAATGCATACGGGCCATGCAGTTTACCCTTGCCCATGCCAGCGCACCGGTCAATACCTTCAATATTGGCTCCGAAGACTGGATCGACGTGAAGACGATCGCGGATCTCGTGGCTGAAGAGATGCAGCTCAAGAACGTCCGCTATCGCTATACCGGCGGGGCGCTTGGCTGGGTTGGCGATGTGCCAAAGATGCAGCTTTCCATCGCACGGCTCAAGGCACTTGGCTGGAAACCACAGAAGGGTTCCCGTGAGAGCGTGCGGCTGGCCGTTCAGGCTGCTGTCCGGGGAGCATAAGATGAAGTACATTGTTGTCCTTGGCGATGGTATGGCGGACGAGCCGATCGCAGGTCTTGGGGGAAAAACCCCGCTCGCGTATGCAAAGACCCCGAACATGGACCGGATGGCCCGCGAGGGCGCATGCGGGATGCTCCGGACAATTCCTGACGGCTTTGAAGCCGGCAGCGATATCGCCAATATGGCCGTCCTCGGGTATGCACCGGAAAAATACTACACCGGCAGGGGCCCGCTTGAAGCGCTGAGCATGGGCGTCGATCTTGCGCCGGAGGATGTTGC
>JBFYKS010000173.1:0-3069 GCA_041305785.1 Methanoregula sp.
CCCGTTGAGCGGGAGGTGCGGGCTCTGGGTGAAGAACTGGCAGCAGCGTTCCCTCTTACCAGCAAAATTGCGGTCCCGCACATCACGCTTGCCGGGCCGTTTCTCTGCGATGACGAGGAACGGCTGGTTGCGGATTTTTCCGCCGCTTGCACTGGCTGGAAAGGAACCCCGCAGTACACGGTCGGGGGCTACGGGGTCTTTCCCGCGTCCCGGGCGGTGTTCGTGGCAGTGGAGCCGGACGCGGCGCTGCGGCGGTTCCGGTACACCCTCTCCCGCACCATCGCCCCGTACTGCGCCCTGCGGGAGTATGACCATGCCCCGTCCGATGCATTCGTCTTCCATGCAACAATCGCCATGAAACTCGACTGGCTCACGTTCCAGCGGGTGTGCTGGCATATCCGCAACCGGGCGCCGGTCGTTCACCGGCCCCACCCGGTCCGGGCAACTTTGCTTGCGAACGGTGCGACCGTCTGCGAGTATGATTTTGTGCAGGGCCGGATGCTCAGTGCGGCACAGGCACGGAGCAGGGCGACACGGGTGCGGGACCGGGATATGCTTCGGGCATGGGGTGATGAATGCCCGGAATGAATTGTTCTTATTGCAGGGAGAAGGGATGACGATTACGAGAGCCGGATCTTTTGGGCCCTAATCATCCTGCGGAGCTCTTTTTCCTTTCAGGGCAAATCGTGAAAAAAAATGCCGGTGATCTTAAACCCGTACGGGGCATGGGGGGGGTTGAGGGACGCGATGGCGAGGGTCCCACCGGTGCCGGTGACAGAACCTCGGATGCCCCGCCCCACCCGCATGTCGACACGGGAGATGGTGCCGGTCCCGGAATGGCCGGGGAGCCGGGTGATAATGCGGGGGAAGGCGGGAAAAGCCCGAAAATTTTTCCTCCCGTTCAGGGGACGCCGGGATCAGAGATCGAGCACGTTCAGCCCGACTTCCGCATCGAACCGGCGGTCAATGCGGCCCTCCAGTACGGTGATGAAGATCTCGCACGTCCCGCTGACCACGGCACTGGTCAGGTGGCCCCCATACGCAAGAAACGTTTCATCGGTGAGGGTTACGTGGAGGTGGAGGTACGGTTCCCCGCCCATCGTGGTGATATTGCCAAGAAGCGACGTGATCTCATGGTCGCCCGAGAGCGTTGTGGTGTGATATTCTTTCGTTCTCGTCTCAAAGAGCCCTATCACCGCGTTCCCTACAGCGCCGATACCCTGTACGGTTCCAAGCAGGATCTGCTGTTCGATGCAGAACGCCTTCAGCGTGCTGACGATCTCCTCCCCCCGGTCGAGGCGGAGGATGAAGGTTGTGCCGGACTTTGTGTGCTGCATGGCTGTCGTTTTCCTGTTGTTGTTCTGAACCGATGATGGTATGCACGATACTTTAGGAAAAGATCGGTTGCCCGTTCAAACGGTCCGGCCATAGTGGAGCATAAACAGCCCTGTCTGGTTGCCGGGTGAGCAGCTCCGAGCCCGCCGCAGGACAAACTCCGGACCAAGCACCTCGTCAAGGAGCGAGCGCCACTGGCCTTTTAGCATGTGGTAATCGCTCCGCTCCCCGCGGGGCTCGGAGAGGATGGAGGCGACCTCGGTCATCAAGAACGAGTCGATGCACTCGTTTGCCACTTCCACGGGCGCATCGTGGGCGTAGATGCAGTCGAAGATCCGGCCATAGGACTGGTACACGGCAAGGGCGAGCGCGGGGGAGTGCCGTTCGGGGGTGTCGTGGTCAGCGTCCATCTCGAAGAGGAGGAAGTGGTTGATCCACGGCTTGAGCCGCCTGAGATGGACCCTTTTATCCTCGACTGGCATGTGATGGTAGGCAAGCGAGCTCATCGCGATGTCGTATGACTCGCCGACTGCTCCCGAGCAGTCCTGGATCTTCCCGTTCCACGTCCGGATGGAGATCTCGGGAAACGCGTCCCGCACGGTCTTTTCGGCAAGCGCCGCCATGGCAGGCGACGAGTCGATGAGCAGCACTTCGTTAATGCCCGGCGCTTTCTTCTCTTCAAGGATACGAAAGAGAAGAGCGACGGTCAGCCCCCCGTCGCCGCAGCCGATGTCCATGAACCGGATCTTTTTTTCAAAGACCGGAAGCGACCGTGCGGATTCAAGAACAAATGTCCTGCGGGCGTTGGTCATCAATGGGACGGTCGTGAAGTGGATGAACGGCCGGGGATCGGAGAAGACCGTTGCCGGTTTGGCCAGCGTGTTGTTGTACCGCTGCAGGAACCCGAGCAGGTAGGCGCAGCCAAAGTTTCCCTCCTCTTCGATGAGGACGGCAGGCGTTATCCATGCCATTGCCTGCTCACCCGCACCGTGGGCTGCAAGGAACGTGGCAAGATAAAAGTAAAAAGCGGGGATGATGTCAGACCGGATGTCCGGCCTGCCCTGATCCGGCCCGGCACCGCTAATGAGGATCTCGTCAGCGAACTTTCGCCATTCCTGCTGTTCCTGATCGGTGAGGAAGTGCATGATCTGCTGTGAGATACGTGAGGGGTACCGGGTAAAAAGGCTGCTTGTTCCTGCTGCACGGGTGCCATGGACCCCGTTTCATGACCGGCCGGGATATCCCCTCCTGCCGGGCAATGTAAAAACAATTTAGATCTGTTTTTATTTTAAGAGATCAAATAAAAAAATGACGCGAAAAAAAATGCCCCTGCAGACCCGCCAGTTTAAAAATGCGGGCATGCACCTTATGAGCAAAAAAAAAGTGGAGTGCCTGGCCGTGGAAGAATTTCCTTCGTTAGCCCGTATGCTGCAGCTGATCCTTTTCGGCTTCTGCCTGTTCCTCATCGTATTCGGGGCATTCATCCTCGCCTTCTCCGACATCCTCTTCGACCTCCCCCGGGTGGAGATCGATCCGGCAACGCCCGCCGGCCCGCCGATCAAGGTCTCCCGCTCGTTCTCCTTCCACAACACCTCCGCGTCGGTCAGCATCGTGGTGAACGCGTCCGTCTATGCTGCGTCAAAGAAATCCTACCGGGGCGTTATCCTGGTCCGGAACCCGGAAGGCTATGGGAAGAAGTACTACAACGCGGTCATGAACGATCCCACGCAGGAG
>JBFYKS010000174.1:0-5158 GCA_041305785.1 Methanoregula sp.
TTGAACCGGAGACGGTCGAGCGGGGAGGCGACCACATACACCGAATAGGTTCCCGGTTTCAGGTTTCCGGTGATGATGGATGTGTCCCACTCGTAGGTCCACGTGCCGTCGCTTATCTTCACGGGTGCGGTGGTGAAGAGTCCCCGGCCTGCCGCGATGTTGAGGTTCTCGAGAGCAACCCCGCGGGGGTCAAGGTCGGGATTGGTGACATAGAGGTAGACGGCGATGGTCCTGATACCGCTCACCGTGCCGTTCAGCACAATGACGTCCCCCACCCGTGCCTCGGATGGCCAGGCATCGATGGTAAGTTTTGCAGGCGACATTGGGGCGCCGTCAGTAATGTTGAACGCCGGAGGGAGGGGAATTGCCAGGGCCGGCAGGCAGAGCAGGATGCATCCCAGCAGAACCATACCGGTGATTGCCCTTCGCATATCCCCCGGTTGAGTCCGGAGGTTATTCATTGCCCTGATAAGTTCAGGTATCAGAACTTCACCACCATAACTGCCTCCTCCTCCTTCTTCAGTTCCCCTTTCAGATGGTCGAAGTCGAACTCGTACCCCTCCCACGGGTTATAGTCATCGTAGATCTCGCACTTGTCCAGCATATCGACAAACTCTTTTAAGAAGATACGGGGAATAATATCCACACGCCCGCCGAAACGGGTGGTAATCTTCCTGATCATTGCCCGGATAAAGCGGTGGGATACCCGTTCGCGGTCCGGCTCCGCATACGCCTGGGCGTATACATCCATCACCTTGAGAGCCACCTGTTCAAGCCGGGGGGTGTCGAACTTTGCAAGAACGATCTGGGGCTGCCGGGGGTTCCGGAACCCGTCCGTCTGCACGATACTGATCCGGTCAAAGAGCGGGGGAACCGACCGGATCCCCCGGGAACCGTCGTACAGGGCGGGAGTCCCCGTGAAGAGGAAGTACGTCCGCGGCATATCGCCCCGGTCAAGGGCATCGATGATTTGGACGAGCGTCTGGTATCCCTTCTCGCGCTGGCTCCGCTGGAGTCCCTGGGTGGTCTCCATCTCGTCGATTGCGATGGCAAGCCCGCTGTACCCGGCCCCGTGGATGACCGCAACAAGGCCCCGGAGGAAGAGGAACGCGATGGAATCGTCGATATCCCCCTTGATCCCCGCCTTCTGCTTGAAGTCGCGCCCGATGTTGGGCTCTGCGGAGAGCCAGCCAAGTGCAGCCTGCGCCAGCGGGAAATCCCCCGTATTGTTGGCCTTGTAGTACGTGCGAAGTGCCGCAGCAAGTGCCGAGTTGGTCTCGGATATGCCTGAGAGTGCTGCCTCGATCTCCCGGCCGGTCGCCTCTTCCAGTTCGGAATCGGCAAGTTCGTTGTTGCTGGCCGAGAGGAGGCGCTCTTCAATGGAAAAGAGCCAGGTATCGACAATGGTCTTGAGAGCGTGCTCCTCCTCGCGGGTGCGGAGACCGGCGCAGACCTGCTGGTAGATGCTCTTGATCTTGTGAAGCGGCGCTGATGAGGAGATGACAACATGGGTGGTGACAAACCCTTTTTTGCGGGCAATCTCGAGGGACCGGGCAACAAGGAAGGTCTTGCCGCTCCCGTACTCTCCCCGGATAAACTTGGTGTCGCCCCCGCCAAGCGCAACGTAGTCGAGCTGCTTTGCGATGACATCTTCCTCAATGTCGAGACCGACAGCGATCCGCTCAAGACCCCCGGCAGGGACCGTGCCCCGCCTGAGGGCATTGATGATGTTGATGCTCTCGAGTCGCTCGCGGTCGGTCCTGTCAGGTTCCGGTATATTCATAGACTTCACCTTCCTCGCCTACTCCTTTCTTCTCGATGATGGAGATTCCCTGCCCTGCTGCTTTCCTGATGAGGAGATTCATGATTCCAACCACCCGCCGCGTGCCAAGCACCTTGCGCAGGTCCATCTCGGTTGCCTTCCGGTGGGCCTGGAGGAAGATGAGGATCTTCTGCTCGGGTTCCGTGAGGCCCAGTTTCCGTATGAGCGCCTCTGCCCGCGGCACGGTCTCCTTCTTCTTTTTTTGTGGCCGGGCATGGAGGGTTGGCCGGTCGGTCACCGACCGTTCCTTGCAGGCCCGGACCAGGGCGAGGAAGTCTTCGAGACGCAGGGTGCGGGCAGGGGTGGGCAGGATGTCCATTCCCGCAAGGCAGAGATACTTGCAGCCTGCAAAGTCCATCTCTTCCAGAGCATTGGACGCGGTGATAAAATAAGCCATTGCCAGCAGTTCGAGCCCGTTAGAATGGAGGTGGGGACGCCGCTCCTCAAGCCTGAGTAGCAACTGGTCCATTAAGCGCCTGAGCCGGAACATTTTGGCGTTCTCGTCCACAACTGCGGCAGCAACCCGGGTGAGATCGGCACCCTTCTTCACGTTTGCTAGGATGTAGAGCATCACCTTCTCGCACTCGCGGTCGTCGCCCTGCCCGATGAGGAACCGGGCATATTCAAGACCCCCTGAGAAAAAGTCTGCCCGGTATGCCCGGTAATACCATGAGCGGGCCTCAGCGGAATCGCCGGTTTCGAGAAAGAACCGGGCAGTCCCGGTGAGGCTTGCAACGTTCACATCGGTTGAGACAAGGTTGAGGAACCGTTTCTTCGCTCCTGCCGGATCTCCCAGGCTTTGGAGAAATTCGCGGTATTTGCCGATGATCCGACCGAGTCCTTCGAGATCGTTCCTGGTCGCAAGTTCGTCCCGGATCAGGTGTTCATACGCAGCAAGGGCGGATTCACCCTCCCCGTTAAGGGCAAGAAGGTCACACTCCATGAGCCGGTACGCGGGTTTTTTGGATATGGCGAGAAGCCGTCGGGTTGCTTCCAGCGCTGCAGGAATGTTTCCCGTGGACTGCAGGAGCCGGATATAATCGCAGAGGATTCCTGCATCGGGACACTCTTCGATATGGGCCGGGTAGGCATCGAGCGATGAGTCGGGATCATACCGGGACAATGCATCGAGGTGTTGCCGGAGCACTTCTGAGTCTTTTGTGGTCCGGTACAGGGTCAGGGCAGCTTCAGCTGCAGAGGGAAAGTCGCCTATCCGGATGAGGGCTTCGATATACTCGGATGATCGTTCGGTTCCCTCACCCAGGACCGCACAAACTGCCAGTGCCTCCTCCGGGTCGCCGATCTCGATCTGTGCCCGCATCAGGTTCTTGAGATCTGATGACTTCCTGCCGATATGAACGAGGCGGCGGAGCACCTTCACCGCCCCCCGGAAGTCCCGGTGCCCGAGTAGGTAGCCGGCATAGGACCGGAGGGCATCCTGGTTGGTGGGGTCGAGGTGGACGGCAAGGGCAAACTCGGCGATTGCCCCTTCATCTCCCCGGGCTTCGAGCACCTTTGCAAGATAACTGTGGACATAGGACGAGTCCGGCATTGTGCGGGCAAGGTCGAGGAACGCTGCCTCGGCATCTTCGAGCCTGCCGGTCAGGAAGAGGTTGGTTGCCGCGAGCACCTCGATGGCCGGATCCTTTCCAGAATCCAGCAGCACCTGGCAGTACTGTAACGATTCCAGGTACCTGCCGTCCTCGAAGAGCCGAAATGCCTCTTTCTTCCGGTCTTCCGGCGTTGCAGGAATCATGCAGTTCCCCTGCCAAACCGGACCCGCAAGAGGCCGGCAAGCATCCGGAGCATGTCCCGCTTCTGCACCCGGGAGTCGCCCTTGTTCTGCCATTCGATGGGAATCTCTTCGATGTGGAACCCGGCCTCCTTGAGCTGCCAGAGAAGTTCCACGTCAAATTCGAACCCGTGCGAGACCATGGAAGGCAGCACCGTATCGATCGCCTGTTTTTTAAAGACCTTTGCGCCGCACTGGGTATCGTGAAAGGAGAGCCCGAAGAGGAGCCGGATTAACAGGTTGAATCCCCGGCTCTCGATCCGGCGGAGGAATCCCTGTTTCACCTTGAGCGTGGACCCGTCAACCCAGCGGGAGCCGATCGCCCCGTCTGCTCCCGACAGGGAAGAGAAGAGCCTAATCATCTCCTCCATGCAAGTAGAGCCGTCCGCATCCACGTAACCAACGAGCGGGGCTTTTGCCACCTTAAGTCCCGCGATCACCCCGCCACCTTTGCCAAGGCGGTGATCGAACCGGAGGCAGCGGATTGAGAGATCGGTTCGCCGGGAGGCAATCTCTTCCACGATCCCGGCTGTACGGTCTGTCCCGTCACAGACCACAATCAGTTCACCGTCAAAATGGTTGATGGAATCGAAGAAGAGCGAGATCCGTCTCTCCTCGTTATAGGCCGGGATGACCAGGCTGCAAGGGGGAATGGCGGTTGTTGTCATGATGGGTATTGTATGGGCACGCTCATTGCCTGCCAGGTAAAAAAAACCGGGAGCAGTTGCGGTTTTTAATTAAAAGCCGGGGGTTGCCCACGGCCCGGGCAGGAATATCCGGAGTACGTTTGCCCGGGCCGGTCAATAACGTTACTGGTGCTTGAGGATGTGCTGGCCGAGCATGGTGCCGGGCCGGTACTTCTCGGCCATGGCAAGGGCGGTCTTGCGGAGCTCGTGGTGCTCCACGAGGCAGCTCTCAGGCGGAGGGCTCTTCCGGAGGATCTGGGATGTGTTCTCGGTGATCTGGATAAGCTCGGTGGCGATCACGGCATTGAGCCAGAGTAAATCGGCGAGCATCTCTTTTGTGTCTTTGTCCTGCATATGCAGGAAAGGTGATTGCCGGGGGATATTAAGGGTAGGGATCAGATGCACAGGATCATGATTAATTTACGTTAGTGGGAACACCGGATCTGAAACGGACTCCCTGCGGATAGATCCCCGTCCGGACTCTCTTGGTTATGGGGCAGTGATCATTTTCCGGATCTGGTGAACGACAGATGAAAATTCCCCGGGATTCGGCTCCCCCCGGGCAAACACTACGTCATCGCATTGCCAAAGAATTGTTTCAATGTCCCTGGCATCCATGCCTGCATTGCGGAGGTGCGACACGATTTCCGTGGAGGTGACTTCCTCATGGTTTCCGTACTCATAAGACAGGAATAAACGAAGAGCCCGGCTTGCCAGGCCATACGCGTCGCGATACTGTTGTCGGGCAAATGCCAGTTCTGCCTCGTTCAGGAAGCGTTCTGCCTCCCTCCTGTGGTCGAAGTCCGGCAGCAGTGAACCGGCAACAGGTTCCGGAACCGGGGACCTGTTACTCCCATA
>JBFYKS010000175.1:0-9707 GCA_041305785.1 Methanoregula sp.
TATTTGCAATGGACCGGATCCTTGATGCCATCAGCCGCATCATTTCCTGTACCCTGTGGCTCTCCATGATTTGCTCTACCATTGATGTATCTGCAAAGTAGATGAGAATTTCGAATGCAGAGGTAAGGGAAAATGCCAGAATATTCTGTATGCAGGACAAAAAGATTTGACAATAGTCAACTTTCTGATTTTAAAGAGTTATTCGGATCTTTTCACCGCATAGTGCTCAATGGTGCCGGCTGTTACAAGATTCCCGTTATCGAGGATTGAGACGGGTCCATGACCCCCGCATATGAGACATCTCCGTCCGGTTGCAGCAAGCGCCTGATCGGTTACACGGGCAAGATCGAGGAGCCCCCTGCGCTCTTTTTTGGCATTCTCACTGTTGACATTGACAGACGTCACAAGAAACGCAGCAAGGGAACTGTACTCCGCCCGCTCCCGGGAGAGACTTCCAAAATTGATGACACTGTCAGCGGAAAAGAGGAGCCCGTATTTCCCGCAATACAGGAACACCTGCCCGTTCGTATGGCCTCCCAGCCCGTCAAGAACTTCAAGTTCGACATCCCCGATATGGTACCGGCCGATGACCGGGAAGATCCCCCGGGTGGATCCGTCGGGGCCGGGGAAACACCGGATATCTTTTGGAACATTGAACCTTGAGAAGAGGTTAATCATCTTTGTGTAAAATGCATCCAGGCTGGAATGATCGCTCAATGAACCGTATGCCCGGTTGTTGGTCCGGATGATATCGAGCGTTCCGGTATGCATTGAGACCGGGACATCGAAGAATCCGGCTGCCCCACAATGATCCGCATCCGCGTGGGTTATGAGGATCTGCGAGAGTTTCTGCCCGATCGCGAGCCCGTAATGAGTCAGCATTGTCATCAGGGAGTCGTGATAGATCCCGTAGGCGGTGTCGATCATCAGCATCTCGTCGGAGGTATGGAGCAGGAAGACACTGCCCCCGCAGGGAACCTGGAAGCAGGATAAGGTTACCCTGTTTGTTATGGGAAACTGCTGGACATCGGCATAAAAATTCTGACCGTTTGTGGCATTCAGGGTCCGGCCGGTGGCAAGGACACTGTCGAAAACCCGGTGGGGATCACAGCCCCGGTCCATGAGCTCCTGCGCGATATGATTGGTGTCGGCAAGGAACGAGAGGAGAAACTCATCCTCGGAATCCCCGATAATCTCGCGGACTGCCTGCGCGTACCGCACGTAAAAGACCGTGTCGTCAAGATGCTTGCCGGTCTTGTCGTATTCCAGGATATCGAGACGGTAGCGGGATTTCAGCTGGTCGAGGAGCTCTTCAACAACCGCGCTCTGCCCGATGTCCAGGCTGACGGTAAGGCGATTGGGATGACGGCTCTTGTCGTCAAAATCGATGAACGTGATATTTGCGCCAGCCAAAGTAATGAATTGCAAAAACTCATACAGCGCCCCGGGCTGGTGCGGCATATGGACTGAAAACTTCAAAAAGTCGGGAGGTTTTATCGAGGTCTGGAGATACCCGATTGCGGCAAGATCCCGGGTCATCGCGGCATATGCAACTTCAGACGCGGTAACTTCATAAAATACGGTCCCGGGATCGATACGCCGGTCGAACTGGATCCGGTTTATGTTCCCGTCATATTTTTTTATTATCTCGGCGGCCCGGTGGAGGGAACCGGGAGTATCCGGCATATGGGCGACAAAGGAGTACGTATTCACGAAACGATCACCGGTTTTGGATGTACCGTTTGCGTTTTTGGAATTAAAAAATAGGTTACCCCCAACTCCAGAACCTGTTTTTTGTCAGAAGGGAAAAATTAAGGGTCAGGGGGTTCTGCGCCGGATTGCAAGAAGAACCAGTGCAAAGGAGACCAGGATACCGCATAGGATTGTGAGTGGAGCGACCGGTGTTGATGCAGAAGGTTTCAGTAATTCCGCAGTGATCTCTTTTGCCTCTCCGGAATCTACCTGTACCTGGACAGAATACGCCTGGTAACCCGGTGCTTTGATCTCGACAAGGTGGCTGCCACTGGATACCGGTGCCAGCTCAAGGGGGGTCTGGCCCGCAATGGTGGAGTCAAGATATACGGTTGCACCCAGCGGACTGGATGTAACCAGGAGAGATCCCGGGCCTTCTTTTGCCGGAGAGGGAGATGAATCCACCGGGGTTACCGGACTTGCAGCACCCGGTTCGGGAGCCGGGGATACGGGAATCGGGGTTTCAGGGATACCGGCTGGACTCTTTTTGGGCTCAACGGACAGGTAACTCCGGTAGGTTGTCCTGACCGAGGGGCTTGACATCGTGACAGAGTAAACGCCCGGGGGCATATCGATGTGAAATCCCTTATTGAAATATCCCGAGGAACTGACAGAGGTGTCATAGGAGTGGACAAGGTTTCCACTCTCATCGGTAATATCAAAATGTGCGCTGGTTACCCCTTTTTCTATTGATCCCGTCAGCTGGACATAATCGCCCCGGCCGGCAACACCGGGTATTGCAACAACATAAAATTCAGGTTTTTTTAACAGGATGCTGGTCGTCGCAGTCTTGTCCGGAATAGATTTATCAAAGACGGTGAGGGTATACCGTGCAGTCTGGAGTTTTTCAATTCCCCGTATTGTGCTGGTATACCAGGCAAATTTCCAGGTACCGGCAGTTTCACCCGGGATGACAGTTCCCGTTCCGGCTTCGCCATTGAGATCATAAATCGGAACGCCTCCGGGGGGGAGGTCAGGCCCGGTTATCCGTATGAGCGTGACATCGCCAAATGAGTTCTGGCCATCGAAAATAATGGTGTCACCGATATAGTATCCCCCGGACCCCCGGTAGGCAATGCTTATTGTTCCGTTCACCGCTCCGGCCGGCATGGTAATTATCATGAATGCGGCAAGCAAAATGCATAACAAAACCTGGTTTTTAATCCGGTGGTTTTTCATTTGGTTCCCCTTTTTGTTAAGAGATTATCATTACGAATGAATATCTTTTTGTCACTAGTTCTGTTTTTTCCTTTTTTAGGTTTTTTACCCGATAACGAAACTATATCTATCATACCGGGCAACGCACTTTATCAGAGGGATAGACGGAAATGACTGACGTGGAAAAGGAAAAAAAAATGGGCAACGAGCAGATGAAGACGCGGATCGCGGAAACGGGAGCAAACTTCTCCTATGACGAGACCGCGTACCACCTGCCAGTCTCGTTTGCCCTGACCGGAATCGGGGTGCATGACCAGAAGGCAGCTCTTGAGGTCTACGAGAAGACCGGCGGCAATGCCCTGGTCGCCTCTGAAATAATCCTTGCTCACGAAACATCAGTGAAGGGTAAGGAACCGGATCCCTACACCGGTTTTGTTCCGGACACCATCCTGCGCAAGCTCGGGTACTCGCTTGTCGACGGGAGTATCCTCGGTCTGGCCCTCATCATCGGAAAGCCGCAGAATGCCGACAGCGCAGCTGCCATCTGCCGGGAACTCCAGGAGAAGTACATGCTCACGTTCCTTGCCGGAGACGTGGTGCAGTCCCTTTCGGGCGCCGGAGTGAAACTCGGGCTCGACTACCGTCTTATCCCGCTCGGATCCACCCCGTTTTACGGGATCCATTTTGTCGATATCATCGCCCGCGTTGCCATGATGTTTGGCGGCGTGACACCGGGCGACATGCACCGGCTTCT
This sequence comes from Methanoregula sp., assembly GCA_041305785.1. Taxonomy (GTDB): domain Archaea; phylum Halobacteriota; class Methanomicrobia; order Methanomicrobiales; family Methanospirillaceae; genus Methanoregula. Next base: position 3,665 of record JBFYKS010000175.1, read on the forward strand.
CCATTATGCAGCGGAACGCGCAAAAGCCATCGTGATTGCGTTTCCGGGCCTCACGCCCGAAGAGGTGGCACTTGCGGACGGGATGCGGGTGCTCGGGATCCCCATCCTCTCCACAGGAGACTATTCCGGAGGAGACTGGATCACCGCAGCCCCCACGGACATCGTCCGCAGGGGCATGGAGGAGAAGGGCATCCGCGTCAACGTGACGGCTATCCCCATCCCGATGGGGTGCTCGCCCGCGTTCGAGGGAAAGAGCATCAGGAAAGAGGAGATGTACGTGGAGTTCGGCGGCGGGCGATCCCCTGCGTTCGAACTTCTCCGCGTGCAGGACGCATCGCAGGTCAGAGATGGCGAAGTAACAGTCATCGGCCCCGAAGTCAACAGCATGAAAGAGGGGTCGGCTAACCCTCTTGCCATCCTGATCAACGTAGCCGGGAAAGCGATGAAGAAAGACTACGAACCGGTCTTCGAACGCCGGATCCACAACTTCGTGAACTATGGCGAGGGCTCGTGGCATGTTGCCCAGCGCGACCTCATCTGGGTGCGGATCTCAAAAGAGGCGGTGGCAAAAGGCGTAAAAATCGAGCACATCGGCAAACTGCTGGCAAGCAAGTTCCGGATGGACTTCCCCGATCTTCTCGATGCCGTCTCGGTCACGCTTATCACGGACACGGAGAAGGTACTTGCTGCAAAAGTGGAGGCCGAGCGGATCTATGCCGAACGGGACGCCCGGATCAAGGGGATGAAGGACGACGAGATCTCGACCTATTACTCCTGCACCCTCTGCCAGACCTTTGCGCCCAACCATGTCTGCGTCATCACCCCCGAGCGGATGGGGCTCTGCGGCGCACTCAGCTGGCTTGACGGGAAGATCGCGTACGAGATCTCCCCCTCGGGTGCCAACCAGCCGGTGGAACGGGGCGCGGTCCTCAACCCGATAACCGGCGAATACGAGGGTGTGAACCGGTTTGTCAAGAAGGCAAGCCACGGTGAGATCGACCGCATCTCGCTCTACAGCGTCATGGAATGCCCGATGACCTGCTGCGGCTGCTTCGAGGCCATCGCCCTCATGCTTCCGGAAGTGAACGGGATCATGGTGGTCAACCGGGAGTACAAGGGCATGACCCCGTCAGGCATGACTTTTTCGACCCTTGCCGGAACGATTGGCGGCGGCGCGCAGACCCCGGGTTTTGCCGGGATTGCCAAGAACTATATCCTCTCCGACCGGTTCTTACAGGGCGACGATGGCATCGGCCGGCTGGTCTGGATGCCGTCCCAGCTCAAAGAAGAGCTCAAGGACCGGCTCGAGAAGATCCTTGCCGACCGGGGCATGGACGGGTTCTTTTCAAAGATCGCTGATGAGAACACTGCTGCGACCATCGAGGATCTCATGGTCTTTCTCGAACGCGTGGGACATCCGGCCCTTACCATGAAACCGCTGGTGTGAGGGTGAGCATGACCGTGAAAGCTACGTTCGACTGGACGCAGGATATTGAGACCGTCACGCTGGGCGCAACAAAGGCAAACGGCGGGACGCGTAAGGTTGCGTACACCATTGGAGGCGGCACAACGCTGCCGTTCCTTGAGCCGGCTGCCGCGGCAAAAGCACCTCTTGTCGCCTTTGAGATCTGCGACAACCCGGTCTTCTGGCCGCAGGTCATCCGCGACTATTGCGGGGATCTCACAAACAGCCCGGCCGACTGGGCAAAAGTGGCGGAGGCGCAGTACGGGGCAGATCTTGTCCGCCTGTACCTCACCAGCACGCGCCTGCGTGACTTCTCCGACATCGGGTCGGTGAAGACAACGGTTGAAGCGGTCCTCTCTGCGACTGGCCTGCCCCTCATCATCGAAGGGAGCAATGAGCCGAAGATCGACAGTGAGGTCTTCTTAAAATGCGGGGAAGCCGGGCAAGGCGAACGCATGCTCCTTGGCACGGCCGAGGCCGGGCGATACCGGAGCCTTGCAGCCGCTGCGCTTGCGTACAACCACTCCATCATCGCCCAGTCGCCCATCGATGTCAACCTCGCAAAGCAGCTCAACATCCTCCTGCGGGAGATCGGCGTCCAGCGGGACCACATCGTCATCGACCCTTACACCGGCTCGCTTGGGTACGGGTTCGAATACTCGTATTCGGCCATGGAGCGGATCCGGTTCTCGGCCATGAAAGGCGACACCGATCTTGCGATGCCGATGATCTGCTCTCCGGCAGATTCGCTGACGGTCAAGGAAGTGCGCGAGCATGAACCGGGCCTTGGTGATGAGATGGCCGTATCATGGGAGTTCTACACCGGCCTTGCCGCAGCAGCAGCGGGGGCCGAGATCATCTGTGTCCGGCACCCGAAGACCATCCCCCTCTTAAAACAGGCTTTTTTTAATCTTCTGCCTGCCGCTGGCAATGCGGGGGTGCCGTAAGATGGCACTCAAGGCCCTCGACATCTACAAGCTCCTGCCCAAGAAGAACTGCAAGGAGTGCGGCGACCCCACCTGCCTCACCTTTGCCATGAAACTTGCCGGGGGAAAGGCGGATGTCAGCCTCTGCCCGTACCTTGACGATCATGCAAAAGCTGTGCTCGGCGCCTCGACCCGGCCGCCCATCCGGCTCGTCAAGATTGGGGTCGGGGAACGGTCGTTTAAGATCGGCGAGGAGACCGTACTCTATCGCCACGAGAAGACCTTTTACCACCCGCCCGGAATTATCTTCCGGATTCCGGACACGTTGCCGGAAGAGGATATCGCAAAGATCACCCGCCGCGTGCGGGACGAAACTTTCACCCGGGTAGGCTCCGACCTCCGTTTCAGCGGTATCGCCATCGAGAACACGAGCGGATCGGCTGAAACCTTCGAAAACGCGGTTGCCGCGGTTGAGCGGCAGCAGTGCCACCTTCCCCCCATCCTTATCGCAAAAGACCCGTCAGTGTTCACCGGGGCGCTGGTCCACTGCGGATCGTACCGTCCGCTCCTCCATGCGGCAACACCCGGGAACTACAAAGAGATGTGCGCCCTTGCAAAACAGCACGGGTGTCCCCTCGTGGTCCGGGCGAATAGCATCGATGGGCTCGTCCAGCTGGTAAAAGACTGCACTGCTGAAGGCGTGCAGGATCTTGTCCTCGACACCGCACCCGCAACTCTCGGGGACTTCGTTGCCCGGTCAACCGATATCCGGCAGCTCGCCATCACCCGGGCTATCCCTGAGCTCGGGTATCCGGTCTATCTCGACGCAGCCGCCACCGGGTCCCAGGACGCAGCGCTCATCCTCGGCATCGTCAAGTATGCCTCGGTCATCGTCACCGATCCGCTCACAGCCGGCCCTGCAAAAGCAGCGCTCACCCTCCGGCAGAACATCTACACTGATCCGCAGAAGCCAATCCAGATGAACCCGGGACTGTACCGGGTCGGGACGCCGGACAAGAACGCGCCGGTTCTCATGACGGTCAACTTCTCGCTAACCTTCTTCACGCTCCAGGGATACCTGGAATCGACCCGGATCCCCTGCTTCATGCTCATCGTCGACACGGAGGGCCTGTCCGTCCTCACGGCAGTCGCCGCCGGTAAACTGAGCGAGATGCTGGTCCGCGACTCGTTAAAAAAGTTCGGGGTGGAGGATGAGGTGTCCCACCGGAAACTCATCATCCCCGGTTACGCCTCTCCCCTCTCCGGGAGGATCGAGGACGCTACCGGCTGGAAGGTGCTGGTTGGCCCCCGCGATGCTGCAGAAATCGGCGATTACCTTGTCGAGGAGTGGAAGAAAGCGAGCGGCGCCTGAACCTGTCAGACACGGGGTAATTTTCGTGCTGCGCCAGTACCGCTGCCGTGCCCTGAAATTCAAAACAGACTATTTTTATTTCAATAAAGGATTATCCCCCCGGGATTTATTTAAGAGACCCCGGTCAGGGGGTGCAGTTGTTCAACGGATCTCCGGTTTTTTTAACCGGAACGCCGTAGTCAGAAAAAAAGAGGCTAATGGGCAGAAGGCTAAAAAAAAATTTAGCGGGAGCCGTAAACTGTTTCTTTTTGCCTGGTAACTCCCGTGCCCCCACCGCAGAATATTTCACTCATATTTCCCAATGGTAAATCTATAAAGGGACATCATCTATGCGAACCGTTACATTTCTTCCCAGTTACCGGAAGATCGAAGTAGTGCGCGGGACGACCATCCTGGACGCAGCCCAGCGGGCCGGCCTCTCCATGAACGTTGTCTGCGGGGGCCAGGGCAAGTGCGGCAAATGCGTGGTCTATATCCAGTCCGGCAAGACCGAATTTGACGCACAAAAATACGGCCGCTTCTTTACCCCGGAGGAACTGGCAAAAGGGGCCTGTCTTGCCTGCGAGACGCTCGTGCAGGGCGACCTGCAGGTGATGGTTCCCGAGAGCACCCTCATCCAGGAACAGAAGATCCTCATTGAAGGAGAGGACAACCCGATCGATTTCCGTCCATCGGTAAAAAAATATTTTGTCGAACTTCATCCCCCGACATTGAGCGATCCCTCTCCTGACCTGTCACGGCTTCTCTGGGGCATCCAGAAGAGCGGCGGCCCCGAAGCAGAGAAGATGTATGTCCCCCTCGAAGTGCTCCGGGAGATTCCCTCTATCCTCCGGCACAGCGACTGGAAAGTAACGGCAACGATCGGTCTTGTTCCGGGCGGGTACCGCTGCATCGATTTGCAGGAGAATGACACTTCCGGACGGGTTTACGGCGCTGCCGTGGATCTCGGTTCGACAACGGTTGTCGTCTATCTCTGGGATCTCGTCTCCGGCAAGGTAGTCGGAGTTGCCTCAAATTACAACAAGCAGATCAGCTGTGGCGAGGATATCCTTGCGCGGGTGAATTATGCACGGAAGAACGGGCTGACCCGGCTGCAGGCACTCGCAACCGAGAGCATCAACTCGGCCATAACATCTGCCTGCAACACAGCCGGCATCGACCGGGACGATATCTATGAAGTGGTGGTGGCCGGCAACACGGTCATGACCCATATGCTCCTTGGAATCGATCCGGCCTACATGATCGCCGAACCGTATGTTCCGGTCGTGCGCCGGGCTCTCTCGGTTGCAGCCAGCCGGATAGGCATTGCCTGCAACCCGAACGGTGGCCTCTTTGCATTCCCGGCAGTCAGTGACTTCATCGGGGGTGACATCATTGCCGACATCCTTGCCTGTGGCATGGCAGAACGCGATGAGATCTCGCTTCTGATCGATATCGGGACCAACTTTGAAGTGGTTCTTGGAAACCGGGAATGGATGTTTTCGTGCGCCGGCGCTGCCGGTCCGGCACTGGAAGGCGGCGAGGTGCTCTTCGGGATGCGGGCTAATCCCGGGGCGATCGAGAAGATAACGATCGATGCCGGCACGCTCAAGCCAAAATTTTCCACTATCAACAATATCAAACCCCGGGGCATCTGCGGTTCCGGCCTCATCGACCTTCTTGCGGAGCTTCTCGAGACCTGTGTCATCGACCGGACCGGCCGAATCAACACAGAAATTGACAACCCGCGGATCCGGAAGATCAACCACTTCCCGGAGTTTGTCATTGCCTGGGCAAAGGAGACCGATATTAAAAAAGACATTGTCATCACGGAAAATGACATCAAGAACCTTATCATGAGTAAAGCATCCATCCATGCCGCCTGCGTCACGCTCATGAAAGAGGCAGGTATCTCGCGTCACGAGATAACTACCATCTATTTTGCCGGCGCATTTGGCAATTACCTGGACAAGAAGAATGCAACAACTATCGGTCTCATCCCGGAGATCGATATCAACCAGATCCATAACCTCGGCAACGGGGCGGTTGTCGGGGCAAATATCGCCCTTGTCAACCGCAGGGTGCGCAAGCAGCTTGACGAGATTGCCCATAAAATCGGTTACATCGAACTCAATGCCGAGAACGCTTTCATGGATGAATATACGTCCAGTTCGTTCCTCCCGCACACGGATCTCTCCCTTTTCCCCGACGTCCAGAAGATGCTTGAGACCTGCCGGCTCAGGAAGGGGTGATCCTCATGGCAAAGATGATCCCCTCTCCCAATTCGCTTGCAACAGGAAT
>JBFYKS010000176.1:0-3162 GCA_041305785.1 Methanoregula sp.
CCCCGGAGGAAGTGGCCGGTCGTGACCCCGCCAAGCGCGATCCGGTTGATCCCGTCCATCCCCAATGCAATGCGGGGTGACGGGCGGCCGGTTGCCGGGTTTTGGGCGGACTCATCAAGGGTGTGCCGGTATATCCGGCATACCGACCGGACATACTCGGGTGGCCGGTGCCGGGCATCGATTACTGCCTCGGAGATCCCAAGGGCCGGAAGGTCCGGGAGGTACCCGGCAAGGCAGAGTTCCTGGCAGTTGCCGATACTGGTGCCGCACGATCCCGTGCTCCGGACCGGATAGATCTTGCCGGTCTCGTCCCGGATTCCAATGAACTGCCGCACGCCTCCTGCTCCCGGTTCTTTGGCGCACGGGGTATCGAGCCTCTGGATGCAGTCCTTTGTCACGAGGGCAATGCTTGTTCCCTGCACGATGAGGGCACAGGTTATCTTCACGTTTTGCAGGGCAGGATTGGCCTGCATGAGGAAAATCTCGTCCCGGGAGAGTTCGGGCGAGAGCGTGACCTGAGAGAAGAGCGGGGCTGCGGCGATAATCGCAGCATGGTTGAAGATGTTGAGTCCCGTGGATCCCCTGATCTGGATGCTGTTGCAGGCAGCCCGGACCGCCCGTGCTGCACCATGGGTATCCACCATGCAGCCGGAGAGGCCGGCTTTTGCCAGCAGCGGGAGTTGTTCCGGCAGGGAACTGAGGATCCGGTCATGGGTGATTCCGGGGAGTTTCCAGACCAGGGGAACGTTATGTTCTTTGCAGAGTCCCAGAGCCTCATGAAGCACCGGGAGCGGGGAGCAGAGGGGTCCGTCCTTCCCACAGGTTTTCGGTGTCCCGACGAGTTCAGGCTCAAAATAGATCCTGTCAGCGCCCGCGTCTGCTGCCTCCTGCACGCCTTTTAGGGTGCTGACATATATCCCGAGGCGGAGAGGGCCACTGCCCGGCAGGGTTCCGTGGTCGGGAGCGTGGGACGGGTAACGGGCCGCCGCTTCCTGCCACCGGTGCTGGGCCCTGCGCACCTCGCTGACGGGGGGCCGGTACGAGGATACGAGCTGCTCGGTGGCGGCAGCAAAGAACTCCCGGCGGAGGCGGTTGATCGTGGCAACAGGAGCAAAGCGGGAATCGTCATAGTCAAGGGTAAGGGAGCGGACAACAAACGGGGTTCCGCCGCTCTTCTTCAGCTGCTTAGCAATCACTTCTCCCGTGAGCGGGGAGGACCCGGCCGGTGCAAGGTCAGCCTCCGGCCGGCAGGTGACCGCAATGAGGGTGCCGTCCGGCCGTTCCACCGACCCGCTGATCACCAGTTTCCCGTCCGGGCCAACAGAGCCGGCCATGTCCACGGGCAGGTACCGGTGCAGGCCCGGCCCGGTCTTTGCAACAATCTGCCGTGCCCGTGCCTCCCGTTCCCGGGATGATGTGATGAAGACAGAAGAGCCGGCCGGCACCGGGCGGGGCACCCGCAGGAAGAGCTCCTTGTTTGTGACGACCGGGACCGTGTTTAAGGCAAACCCCGTCTCGCCGCCATTATCCTTATGAGCGATGAGGAGCCCGTCCCCGGGCTCCGGGACCATTGTTCCTGTAAGCCGGATCACCGCCCGGGACTGAGTGCGGTCATAGCGGGTGACCGTGCCGATGCAGAGCCCCCGGTTGTCGGGAGCGTCCCTTGCCATCAGCCGGTCATGACGCTCGGAGAAGAGGTAGCCGCCCGTGAACCCCCGGTTGAAGGCAAGGAGAAGGTCGCGTTCTGCGGCTTCGGTTGGCTGCCACGAGCCGGCAGCAATCGCATCAAGCGCCTGCCGGTACGTGGATACGACAATGGCCACGTACTCCGGAGATTTCATCCGCCCCTCGATCTTGAGCGAGCAGACCGGGGAATGCACCAGTTCTTTGAGATGCCGGTACGTGGAGAGATCTTTTGGGGAGAGAAGGTAGCGGTCACGGAGCGGGATTTCGGTAACGTTTGCGGGTCTCCCGTATGCATCCACCGTACCGGCAACCAGCGTCCAGGGTTTCCGGCACGGCTGGGCGCACATGCCGCGGTTTCCGCTCCGGCCGCCAATGACCGAGGACAACTGGCACTGGCCGGAGTACCCGTAGCAGAGGGCCCCGTGCGCGAAGACCTCCAGGCCGATCCCGGTATCGGTTGTCGCCTCCGCAATGGCCCGGACTTCGTCAAGCGAGAGTTCGCGGGCGAGCACAACCCGGACGAACCCCTGCTCTGCAGCCCACCGGACGCCGGAAGCATTGTGGATGGTCATCTGCGTTGAGGCGTGAAGGGTGAGGCCGGGAACCATCTCACGGGCGAGCGCTGCAATACCGGTGTCCTGTACGAGCACGGCATCGACCCCGGTTGCGTACAGCCAGATGAGGTACTCGAGCACCGCGGGGAGTTCCCGGTCATGGATTAAGGTGTTGACCGTGACGTACACCCGCACCCCCCGGGTATGGGCATACCTGACCGCCTCCTCAATCTCTGGCTCGGTGAAGTTGGCAGCAGATTTCCGGGCGCCAAAGCGCTTCCCGCTTAAGTAGATGGCATCGGCTCCCGCGGCAACTGCTGCGCGGAATGCCTCCGGGGACCCGGCCGGGGCGAGCAGCTCGGGGAGGGGCAGGTTGTGGTGCGGGTCCGTTCTTTTCTGCATAGGGATCAGACCGGCACAACCCACGGCATGTACGCAAGAACAAAGGGGGCAGCGATGATGAGGGCGATGGTGACAATGCAGTAGCCGGCCATCGTGCAGATGATCGAGGTCTTCCGGTCCCAGCCGCAGACCCATGAGATGGGAGGGCAGAGGTAGAACCCGATGGTCAGGGCAACGATGACCAGGCCGTAGATCCCATACCGCGAGAGGATCTTCGACCCAGCGGCGCGTCTCCTGGAGCGTTCAAGGAAATTGTGTACGCGTTCCGAGTGCTCGCTGATGGAATCGAAGATATCATAGAGTGCGATCATGACGCCAAGGGCAACACAGGAAAGGACAAAGAAGACAAAGACCGGCGGGAGTCCCATGAGGACACCGATGGGGGCAGCCCCGTATTCAATGATGAGCGTTGTCCCGATCAGCGTGAGGGTTGACATCACGTCGTAAGTGAAGAAGATCGCAACTGCAAGGGGGATGACTAAAACGAGCATTATCCCCTTGGACAGTGCGCTGGTAAGCC
>JBFYKS010000177.1:0-2721 GCA_041305785.1 Methanoregula sp.
TCTCCTCCGGATCAGGTACTTGTAGAATTCATGGGAGGCGAACAGGATGATCGGGAAGGGTACAAGCAGCAGAAGGTAATGCGGCGGGATGTATGCGGTGTTGAAAATAACCTGGACCGCGCTGACATTCAGGAGCGCCCAGATCCAGACAACTTCCACGATGATGGCAAGGATGAGCAGGCGGTTTGTCAGAAGGCCCGGTTTTAACGCGGAGGATTCCCATGACCGGAGCGTCCAGACATTGGCGAGCTGGCAGGTGATGGCGCCAAGGAGCGTCATGGTCATCGCCTGGTAATGGAGGGTCGTATCCGTGATGGAAAGGTCGCCGTACACCCAGCCGCTCAGATACAAAAATCCCAAAAATGCGGTCATGGCCGCGGCAGCCTCGATGATGCCGATGAAAAAATACCCGCGTTTGAAAACCTCCCGGTCCAGGATCTGTTCGTTCTTTCCCACGGGAGGGCGTTCCATGATCCCTTTTTCGGGACGTTCGCACCCGAGAGCTAGGCCCGGGAGCATGTCGGAGCCGAGATCGATGGAGAGTATCTGGATGACCGAGAGCGGGAGCGGGATTTTTAAGAAAAACTGGAGAATGTACGGGATGATCTCCGGAACATTCGAGGAGAGGATGTAGGTGACGAATTTTTTGATATTGAAGTAGACCGCCCGCCCCTCCTCCACCGCAGCAACGATAGAAGCAAAATTGTCATCGATCAGGATCATGTCGGCTGCTTCCTTTGCAACCTCCGTTCCCCGTTCACCCATAGCAATCCCGATGTCCGCTTTCCGGAGCGCCGGCGCATCATTCACGCCATCCCCGGTCATGGCAACGATCTCCCCGTTCTCCTGGAGAATTGTTGCAATCCTGAGCTTCTGGTCAGGATGCATCCGGGCAAAGAGGACATCTTCAGTTTTTAAGAGCATTGCAAGCTCGTTGTCGGGGATCTGCCGGAGTTCGTTACCGGTTATCGTCCGGTCCACCTTCAGCCCGATCCGTTTTGCCACGGCATTTGCCGTGATCGGGTTATCGCCGGTCAGGACCATCACGCGGATGCCGGCAGTAGTGCAGGTCTTCACGGCACCTGCCACTTCCGGACGCGGGAGGTCCATGAAAGCGATGAGCCCGAGCATGACCAGGTTTTGCTCCTCATCGCCCTCCCGGTATGCAACCGCAAGCACCCGGTATGCCTCGCGCTCCAGCTGCCCGGCTTTTTTTACCAGGGACTCCCGGGTAAGCGGATCCAGCGGTACAACCTTGCTGTCCCGGCCGGGGAAGTTTGTGGAAAGGGGGATGAGCACTTCGGGTGCGCCTTTTGAAAAGATGAAATCCTTCCCATCCTTTTTTACCCGTGTCGACATCATCTTCCGGGTGCTCGTGAACGGGATCTCGCCGGTCTTCTCATAACCAGAGAGATCAATATCCGCGTTCTGTGCGGCCGCGATGATTGCTACCTCGGTAGGATCCCCAAAGACCGCGTTCTCCCCGATCTTTGCCCGGCAGTTGAGCATGCCGGCCCGCAGGAAATCCTCGAGCCGCCGGCGGGAGCCCGCATTGCCCTGCCGTATGACAAATTCACGTTCAGAGAAATACCCTTCCCCCGTGATATGGACCTCCTCCCCGCTGACAAGATAGATCTCCTTTGCCGTCATCTGGTTCCTTGTCAGGGTCCCGGTCTTGTCGGTGCAGATGACGGTTGCGCTCCCGAGCGTCTGGACTGAATCAAGATTCTTGATCAGGGCGTTTCGTTTCGCCATGTTCTGGCTGGCGATCGTGAGCGAGAGCGTAATGGTCGGGAGCATCCCTTCAGGGACATTTGCCACGATGAGGGAGAGGGCAAAGATGGCTGCAACAAAAAATCCCCTGCCCGAAAGGAACCCCAAAACAAAGAAGATCCCGCCGACAATGAGGGCGGCGATGGTGAGGATGTGAGTGATCCGGACAATCTCGAGCTGCATGGGGGTCGGGCGTTTATGCACTTCGGCAGTCATGCTCGCGATCCGCCCGAACTCCGTAGTATGCCCGGTTGCGTGCGCGACTGCAACCCCGTTGCCCGAAACAACCGTGGTGCCGGCAAAGATACTGTTCTCCGGATCCGTATGATACGGCCGGATCTCGTGGCCGGCCCGCTTCCGTACCGGCAGCGACTCGCCGGTCAGGTTCGCCATGTTCACGTACAGGGAGTTTTCTTCAATAACCACTGCATCGGCAGCGATCCTGTCGCCCTCTTCAAGAATGAGGATATCGCCACGGGTCACGGACCGGGCATCAACCCTGACGATCTGCCCTTCACGCCGGACATTGACACGCGAAGGGATCAGGGTCAGGAGGGCTTCTGTGGTCTTGTCGGCCTTGTATTCCTGCCAGAATGCAAACGTTGCATTGATAATGACCGCGCCAAGGATGGCCATGCCGAGGATCCCGTACCCCTCGTTCGGGGAATACCGATCCGCGATGAATGAAAGGACTGCGGCAACTTCAAGGAGTACGGCAAAAAACTGGGTGTACTGGGCAGCATATTCCCGGATATAGCGTTTCTTTTTGCGCTTCTCCAGCTCGTTTGGCCCGTACTGCAAAAGCCTCTTTGCTGCCTGGGCCTCAGAAAGGCCGGCGGGCGTGGTGCCAAACGACCGGAGCAGGTCCTCGATCTCCTGCGGGTACCGGGTCATGGAAGGGTGCAAAACGGAAAATATGGTTTTTCCCGCTCGCTGACCTGTTGTTCA
>JBFYKS010000178.1:0-9120 GCA_041305785.1 Methanoregula sp.
TGCGTATCCGCTGGTTCCGGCAGGTAGCCAGACCGTTTCTCTTCCTCTGAGTGCTCCTCATCAATCTCCTTTATACTACCTGTATAGTGTACTGGCTGGGTACCCATTTTGCGCCGGTCATCCAGGGGTTGTTTGGTCTTCCCAGGGAAGCTACCTCCGTGCTCCTGATCGGGTTCCTGCGAAAGGATCTTGCCGTCGGGATGCTCCTTCCCCTTGGCATGTCCCCGATGCAGCTCGTGATTGCTACAACCCTGCTCACGGTATATTTCCCCTGCGTCGGCACCTTTGCCGTGATGTTTAAGGAACTCGGGGTTCGGGGGATGATCATGGCAACCACCTTCATGGCAGGAACCGCCCTTGTAATTGGGACCGTCATGAGAATTGTATTGCTTGGGATATGAGGTGAAGGGAGATGCGGCATAAGACAATCGAGGAGTATATCGAGACCATCTTTGTCCTCGAACAGAGGAACGGGCGTGCACAGACCGGGATGATTGCAGCGCAGATGGGAGTGAAACCCCCCTCCATCACCGAGATGCTGCAGAAACTTGAACGAGAGGGGCTTATCCATTACGAGTCGTATAATGGGGCAACCCTCACCATATCCGGGAAAAAGATGGCACGGGAGCTGATGCAGAAACACCGGATCATTGCCGATCTTCTGGAGATCATCGGGATAGACCGGGAACTGGCCGAAGTCGACGCATGCCAGATTGAGCACCATGTCAGCACAAAAACCTTAAAACAATTGGAACAGTTTGTGGAGTTTGCCCGTCACAACGCGGCAATAACAGAATCCATGCGCCGTTTCAGGTCAAATCGCCCGTGAAGGGATGAAAAAAAGTGTTCGGGGTGGATTTTTCTCCCACAAGGTGACCACTGGTTACCGGTTTGTATATTCCAGCTGGAGCCCCACGCCGCTTTCCTGCAAGGGGGCCACCTGCGCGAGAGCAACCTTTGCTCCAAGCGAAGTGCAGTGGCAGGCATGGAGCGCAGCGGGTTGCAGTTCTTTGAGATAGGCAAGGGTTCCGTCGAGCTGGGCTCCTGCTTTCTGGAGATGGAGCCCACCGATGATATCCTTCACCCGGCTCTCCCCGCAGACTTTCTTTGCATACTCCACGGTATTACAGATCCCGGCATGGGCGCATCCTGAGATGACGACAAGACCGTCCCGTCCCCGGAAAACAAGGGCGGAGTCATCGAGGATCCGGTCCTCTTCAGAAGTCCCGTCCGGAAGCACGATCCGTCGGGGGCCGGGATCAATGACCTCAAAGGGAAACCTGCGCTCGATCTCCCCGAGGAAGAAGAGGTTGGGCGTGAGATTTACCGGACCTGCTGAAAGCTCCAGTAGCACAGCCCGCTGCACTGCATCTGCTGTGAGGATTGATCCATTGTCGGCGATGGGCAGCTTGGGGCGGGGAAGGAAGCAGCGGGGGTGAGCGATGAGCCGCGGGAGACGGTGTGCAGTCTGTTCGATCTTTGCTTCCATGAACCGGTGCAGAAGGTGCCAGAGTCCCCCGGTGTGGTCGAAGTGCCCATGGGAGAGGACGATGTAATCGAGATCGAAGAGGTCGATCTGCATCTTATCGGCATTTTTCTGGAACGCATCGGAGTATCCTGTGTCGAAAAGGATCTTTTTTCCTTCTGCCTCAATATACGCGGAAAACCCGTGCTCTGCAACAAACATCCGGTCGAAGAGCGCAGTGTTGTCTACAAGAATGGTGATCTTCATTTATGTTTCCTCTGGCTTCTGGCAGATTGCATAAAAGACCCCCCGTGCCATCCGCTTTGAAGTAACTTCACCGGCCCGTTCGAGCGTGCCAAGGACCTTTGCCACCTCGCCGCCGCTCAGCCCGGTGGTACGGACAAGGTCTAAGACCGTTGAGGGCCGCCGGTGGAGTGTTGCACGGATCAGGTCCGTTGCCCCGGTTTTTACCTGCGCCGCTGCAGTGAGCGGAGGACGTGGTCCGGTGATCTCAACCCCGCGTGTGCGGCCCAGCTTCCGTATGATCCGCTCAAGCTCTACGTCGGATGCTGCCTCTACCCACCCTTCTGCCGGAGGACGGTCGAGGGTGTTGAGCTGAACACTGTCCGGGTCTATCCGGTCAATGGCACGTTTAAGCCCTGCGAGTTCCTCATCCGTGGTGTTCAGCCCGGGTATGATGAATACTTCGAGCCAGAGTGCTCCCTTGTATATCGCACGGAACTCTTCCATTCCCCTGATGATTGCATCAATTTTGAGTGATGGGTGAGGGTTATGGATGCGCTCAAACGTCTGTTGGGAGGCGGTGGTCAGCGTCGGGATAACCCGGTTGGCAGGAAGCAGTTCCTCCCGCACGTTCCGGTCTGTCAGCAGGCTGCCATTCGTGAGGACACTTAAGGTATACTCCGGATACTCGCGTTTCACCCAGGCGATTATCGGCCCAAGAGACCGGGCGAGTGTCGGCTCGCCGGATCCGGCGAGCGTGATCGAATCGAGTCGAGGGTGGGATGCGAGCACCTCGCGGAGTTCTGCCATAACTTCAAAGGCGGGAAAAAAGTCCTGTCGGGTAACGGTCTTTTCCGTGGTATGTCCGCATTCGCAATAGGCACAGTCATAGGAGCATGTTTTGAACGGGACAAGATCGATGCCCAGCGAGAGCCCGAGCCTCCGGGAGAGGACCGGCCCGAAGATGTGTTTTTGAGTCATACTGGTATCACCATTGTTATTGTTATTCGGCAGGTCCGCCCTCTTCGTAGTTAATATTCCGGGGGCAGAAGCCACCCCCGATTTTCGGGCAGAGGTTGTCATTCAGTTTCGGGCAGAGGCCTTCGAGTTTACGCGTGCATTCTGCCATCTGGATTGTCTTTCCGTTTATGAGCGCATCGGCAATCTTATGCCGCGCCTCGTGGATGTCCCGCCAGATGGTCTTCCGGGAAACCCCCAGCACGGCAGCAGCCTGCTCCTGCTCCATCTGCTGCAGGTCGATGAGACTTAAGGCTGCCATCTCTTCGGGCAGCAGTGAGACCACCTCGCCTTTCTGGTCGGATTCACACTGCGGTGCGTAACACCGCATGGCCGGCCCGCCTTCAAGGGACCGGCTTATCCGGGGCCTGCCCCTCTTCCGGTAGCATTCACCGTTTTCAGCGCGGGTTTCCAATGCTTTTCAGCTCCTGTTCAAGGTTAGCTGCCAGTATTTGAATGGCTTTTGCTGCGGGGGATTTACTGTCCTGTGGGAGGGGAATACCCGCCCGTACCGAATCGATGACCGCTGGATCGAAGGGGATCTTCCCGGTAAGGGGGATGTTCTCCCCCTGGCACCACGTCTCGATTTCCCGTGTGAGGGTTAAGTCAAGATCGTAACGGTTGACAGCGACAAAGATTTTGGGCCTGAACTGGCGGCATACTGCCACCACCCGTTTGAGGTCATGCAGCCCCGACACGCTCGGCTCGGTGACAATGAGCACGGCATTGACCCCGCTTATGGCAGAAATGAGCGGACAGCCGGTCCCGGGAGGACCATCGATGAGGAAGAGATCAGACTGCCCGTCGCGCTCCAGTGCAGTCTTCTTCACGGCATGGACGAGCAACCCGGAATTTCCTGCACCCGGCACGAGACAGGCATGCACGAGGTGTCCCCGCGTGGTCTCTGAGTACTTGATCTCCCCTGTCTGTCGCGGCTGCATGGTGACAGCAGCAGCAGGGCAGACGATCGTGCAGACGGCACAACCCTCGCAACGCAGCGGGCTGATGTGGTATGCATCCCCGTCCCGCTCAACCGCATCGAACCGGCAGTGTGCCTCGCATTCCCCGCACTGCACGCAGAGTGCAGGATCGATGACTGCGGTTTTCATTCCCATGAACGGGTCGGTACGGATCAGGTCGGGTGTTAAGAGGAGTTCAAGGTTTGCTGCGTCCACATCGCAGTCAGCAAGGACGAGTGATCCTTTGAGCAACCGGGAGAGTGCGGCGGTTACCATCGTCTTTCCGGTGCCCCCCTTACCGCTGATGACCGCAAGCCGGATCATTGGTCCACCCCGACAAGTGACTGGCACTTGCAGAAGAGGGCCAAGAAGTCCTTCTGCCATTCAGGCTGTACCCGGCACAGAAGATCGCCCCGGTTCTGGATGGCGGCAATCTCGCGGCTGAAGGGGATGGTCATCATGATATCCAGGTCGTTATCCGCGCAGAACTGTATGGTCTCTTCGTCCTTCCCATCACTCCTGTTTATGATAACCCCGGCCGGGATTCCCATCCGTGCAGTAACGTCAACGGCGAGCCGCAAGTCGTGCAGACCGAACGGGGTCGACTCGGTTACAAGGACACAGGCGTCACAGCCGTCAAGCGCTTCAACGACCGGGCATGAGGTGCCCGGTGCGGTATCGACAATGACAACAGGATCCTGCCAGGCCTCCTTCTTTGCCTCCCTGATGATGGGCACCGCGAGCGGAACCCCTGCATCCAGTGTTCCCGTGATGAGTTTTATCCCGGGCAGAGGGGCTGAAGTCGAGAGCGTGCCTATCCGTTTTGGCTCTTCGCGGATTGCCGTCTTCGGGCAGATCAGCATACAGCCCCCGCAGGAGTGGCAAAGTTCAGGAAAGAAGAGGACGCGATCGGGCAGCACGGTGAGTGCGCCATACTGGCAGAACTCCCCGCACTTCCCGCAAAGATCGCAGGCAGATTTGTCAACCACTGGTACCGGCACGCAAACGTCCCTCGTCGTTGCCGTGGCCGGGAAGAAGAGATGGAGATTGGGCTCCTCGACATCGCAGTCAACCAGGGTGATCCCCCCGGTCTGCGCAAGAGCAAAAGCGAGGTTTGCAGCCACCATGCTCTTTCCTGTACCGCCTTTACCGCTTGCTACTGCGAGTTTCATGCGCATTATCTCCCGTGTTGCCTGCCTGTGAATCGTCAGTGGGGGCAGTTATGCAACACGCTGAAGGGTGTTGTTTTTAAACGATTCAAATGCGTCCTTGACCGGAACACCGGGCTTGCAGGTATACTGGACAACACCGGCAGCATCCAGAACTGCCTTTGCATTCCCGCCCAGCATCCCGCTGACGAGCGCGCCTGCCTTGTGGTCGATAACCAGTTGTGCAGCTTTTGGGCCAACGCCCCCGGCACCAGCCGCATAAGGATTTGCAACCGCTTCAAACGATCCGGTTTCGGTGTCCATGATGATGAAATGGGGTGCTCTCCCGAATCGTTCCTCGACGCCGGAATCCGGAGTCGTTCCTTGTGATGTGATACAGACTTTCATGATCTTTGTCGTCTCCTTTTATTACTCATATGCGCATAAATCATATAAACCATCGCACCGTACTCTTAAGAGCGGGAAACGGATGCAACGGTATAATGCTTGTGCAGATACCGATCTACAGAATGTCATATAACGTCTTGAAAATTACCGGAGAATTTCATGAGTACCCATTCTATCCTTGAAGAACTGATAGCTGACCTCCCTGATGAGCCGGTACCCGTCCGTTCGGTTATTGTCGGGGCACACTGGACGGCGGTATGCAGCCGGTCCTGCGGTCTTGCGACAACGGTCCACGGCGATAAACCCCACGACCATGAGACGTTCGTGCGCGATGCCGGGCACCTGCACGAGAAGACCGCACAGGAGCTTGCAGCATATGCACTCTCTGACAATACGCTTGAAGCCGGTGTCGGAGTCGCGGCGATCAACTCCCTCATCGATGTCGATGAGCGGGATGCAGTCGAGATCAACGCATCTGAAGTGCTGATGACGCGGGGGGCGAAGAAGAACGTGGCCCTTGTTGGCCATTTCCCGTTCATCCCCCGCCTCCGCACCGCAACCCAAAACCTCTGGGTCATCGAGCAGCACCCTGGCTTGGATGAGCATCCCGCACATTCTGCCTCGGAATACATCCCTCAGGCAGACATCGTGGCCCTTACGGGAAGTGCGCTCATCAACCATACCCTCGATGACCTCCTTTCTCTCTGCCGCCCGGAAGCACTCGTTCTTATTCTTGGGCCAACAACGCCGCTTTCCCCCGTGCTCTTCCGGCACGGCGCTGGCATCATTGCCGGCTCCCGGGTCATCGATGAAACTGCTGTGCTGCAGGCCATCAGCCAGGGCGCGAACTTCCGGCAGGTGACCGGTGTTCGTCTCCTGGCATTTACCCGGCCCGGCCAATTCTGATCGTTTTTTGCTGATACCATGCACGATACAAGAACCGGAATCCAAAGGCGAACATTTAAGGTATTCCCCCATGACTGTAGATCTAGTATGGCAACCAAGGAAGTCTTCCACGGGGTACCGGGCATCCTGCGCCCGTTTAAGGAATTTATCGAGAGCAGGGGACTGAAAAAAGGCGATCAGATCGTTTATTACGGTGTCCCGGGCACGTGTACACCCTTTGTCGAGCTGCTCGGGTTCGCTCTCCGCTCGCTTGAGTTAGAGCAGGTTTTTGTCCCGTTCGTGGATGAGAGCAGGGCAAAAAAGCTTGCCAGTGTCGAGCATGTCGGCATGCAGGCAGCAGCCGGGGGGGTTACCCTGAATCCTAAAGCGATCGTTGTCATGGGGGGGCTCTCCATGCCCAATGTACCGGTCAAGGCAGAGCAGGTTAACGCCGTTCTTGATAAACACCAGAATGCCGCGGTCATCGGCGTCTGTTTCATGCGCATGTTCGAGAAGGCCGGCTGGCTCGAGATGATTCACTTCGACTGTTTAATCGACGCAACGATCGATCCGGTCGAGGTTACAAAATAATGGTTGGATATCCGGTGCGGGGGCTTGATAGTCCGGCGCCCCCTTTTTCCGGCAGTTCTATGAATACCGAAACAGCAGCTCGGTCACCTGCTGGATCTCGGCCCCCTGCTGTTTAATCGCCTTGGCATACGTATTGAAAACCTGATCCGTGGTAACATGCAGGCCCGGCTTGTACATATCCGCGTGGAGCGTCAGGTCAAAGCACCGTGCTTCCGCTTCGGTCATCTTCAGCGACCGGTATTCTCCGGAGTGCAGCATGAATACGGGGTTACTCTCTCTTGGGGTACGGAGCACGAGCGATGCGAGGGGTGTTGAGGGGATCGGTTCGGCGATGCTGATGAAGACATCGTCAAGCGCCTGCTCTGCAATGAACTCTTTGGACCGCTCGTAATCTTCTGGCGTCTCGGTGGGATAGCCGACGATGAATCTTCCGGCAACATGTAGGCCGTGCTGTCGGCACTGCCCGATTGCGTCCCTCATCTGCTGCACCTTCACGCCCTTTCCCATCTGGTGAAGGATGGAATCACTGCCGGATTCTATCCCGAAGAATACCCAGCCGATGGTGTACTTCCGGATCGCCTCGAGAACTTCGTCGTTGATACAGTCCACGCGGATGTCGGGAGATGAGACATTGCGGCTTCCCATCACCCCCGCGAGGGAAGCGAGCAGTTCGACAAAGGCTTCCGTGTTGACCTTCCCGTCGCGGGCTTTGTACAGGGAACCCGTGCCGCCGCTGACTGAGAGGCGCGTGGCACCGGCGGCCCTGAAGGCCTTCACCTCTTCAATGATCGCCGGGATCTCCCGGCTCCGGATTGTATGGCCGAAGAACCGCGGTACCTGGCAGAAGGTGCATGCCCCCGGGCATCCCCGGTGCGTCTCGATGTAGGCGTTTGCGCCCCGGACACTCTGGGTGCCGATGTCTTTTGGGATATATGGCAACGGGTGCTCAATGGACGGGAGCGGGGATGGCGGCCTGACAATGACCGATCCGTTGTCCCAAAACGCAATGCCGGTCGTATTTGGGGTGATCCCGTTTTGTGCAAGGGATAGTACGGTCGCCTCCCCTTCCCCGAGGACAACAGCATCGCAGTCCAGCTCCCCAAGGACAATTTCAGGATATGCCGATACCGGTCCTCCAACGTAGACCGTTCCCCCGGTTTTCCGGTGCTGGCTGATAAAGGACCGGATTGCCGGGTCCATGAGATGGATGGTGGAGTACAGGCTTAAAAATACCGTATCCTTTGCCCCGGCTCTTGGCTCTTTCTGGAGGGTGACCCCGAACCTGTTTGCCCTGAGGACGCCGGCGATGAGCATCGCGCCGTACGTGTAAATGCCCGGGGATATGACCGTGAGGTGCATGGTTTACTACTAACAGTATTGGGTTATTCATCGTATAGAAAATGCCGGTAGACGCAGGGCAGGGGAAAGGGAAAAAATCAGAGGTTGGTTCGCTGCCGGTTCCGGAGTTCTTTTGGCGTGCTGTTCCATGCTGCGATATCGTCAAGATGCTGGTTGTCAACCCATCCGCTCTGCACGTCATCGCGGTGGTCGAACTTCTTGACATAGGGCTTGATATCGAACAGCGGTGTCCCGTCAAGGATGTCCATTCCTTCCACTTCGAGGATGTTTCCCTGCACTTTTAAGAGTTTGACAATCGAGAGTCCCAGCGGGTTGGGTCGGTTGAAATGACGGATGGCAAAGATGCCCCGGTCCTTCTCCCCGTCAAGGAACGGTTTTTGCAGGAGGCAGGCGCCGGTTGCCCGGTCAAAGCAGTACAACAGGTAGAGGAAGGTGAACGATTCGATGTCCCGCAGCCCCTCGGTAAATTCCGGGAAGATCTCGACGTATCCGACAGAGGGATTGAAGACGCTCTGGATTGGGGTATTTTCATGTTCATGGTGATCGGAGTGGATGACACCAATCGGATGAAAAACAATCTCCTTATTGTGCCAGTTCTCTGCATGTTTTTTGTCCATATTATCTGTTGGCACGTATGATACATTATAGGTTTATTTCACAGCGTGTGTAATGCCGGCTGGTTAACCTGTGGCTGGGGGTAATGGCCATTTCTTACGCGGGAGGATCGGTGACCCCTCCGCCAAAAATTTTCAAAACCGCAGCAACCCCCCCACCCATAGGCAGGGGGGGTGTGCGGTTGACCCCCTCCCCCCCGCGCGTCCGGTGAACCCCCCCTGATCATAATTGTGTAGTCTGCCATTTCCCACCTCTCACCGGAAGTTCCACACGCAATGGTGTGAGAACGTGTGTGGGAAATGCGTTTTAACTCAATTTTGAGTTGAGGGGTTGGCAGGTGACCCCCCCGCTAATTTTTTTCAAAACGCACCAACCCCCCTCCCCCATGGGTGGGGAGTCTCCCGGGAGTATGAGAGCCGGACGCCTACCG
>JBFYKS010000179.1:0-3564 GCA_041305785.1 Methanoregula sp.
AACCCGGAAAACTGGTGCTACGTCGAACCGGTGATGGAGAAGCAGAAACGTGCCCGCAAAGAGCGCCCGGACCCGATCTGCGCCGCCTGCCGCGAGCGGATGAAGGGCAACGTCCCGGCCCATGCCTGCGAATGGTGCAAGGAAGAGCAGCAGCAGAAAGGCCGGCGTGCATGGGTGACGGACATCAAGCTCGGCAGCGTGCTCCTGGGCGACATGAACGAGATCGGCAAGCGGGTGCCGGACGAGGCTGTGGATGTGATCTGCACCGACCCGCCGTACATCAAGGAGCTCTACGAGCAGGCATACGCGGATCTCGCGGCGCTTGCGAGCAGGGTGCTGAAACCTTACGGGTTCCTGTTCACCTACGCCCCGCAGACGCACCTTGACGAGATCATGGACCTGCTGCGGTTCTCGACCGACGGAAGGCAGAAAGAGGGCCTGCGGTGGTTCTGGATCATCGAGTCCCTGAACGAGGGGCAATCTACCGCCAAGAACCACCAGCGGAACGCCATCTGCCTGCACAAACCCATCCTTGTCTTCCAGAAGGTGCCGCCGGGCGAGAACATCCGGGGTGCCCGCAGGTGTTTTGCTGATGTTGTCCGGGGCAAGCGGCAGAAACGGTATCACCCATGGCAGCAGAGCATCCATGACGTGCTCGGCATCATCGACCGGTTCATGGTGCCCGGCGAGATCCTGCTGGACCCGTTCGCAGGGACCGGCACCAGCCTTATTGCGGGGCAGCTGCTCGGCATGGAGGTTGTGGGGTTCGAGATGGACCCGAAGACCCACGCGATCGCGGTCCGCGAGATGCAGCAGCGGCCCGTGGACCTGACCGGGTTTGGCATCGAGGACACGGCGCCGGATTGCGAGCGGGAGCCGGTACCGGAGGCGAAGGACCAGAGCCGGCAGGCAGCGATCCCAGAAACTCCCGCCGAACCCGACGGATGTCTTATTTGCGGGCATTTCAAGGGACGCAAAACATTCCTTGAGTCGTGTCCCCGGCTCAACGACCTGATGTTCAAAGGCGGCCAGTATTCTGCATCCCGGCTGATGGCAGAGACCGCCATCGAAGGATGCAGCGGGATGATTCCAAAGACCGAAAAGAAAAGCGCGAGCAGGAAACCGAAGAAAACGAAGGAGTCACCATGATCCAACGTCTCCATTGTGGCGACTGCCTCAATATCATGCGGGACATGGATGACAAGTGCGTCGATCTAGTTATCACCGATCCCCCGTTCGGCATCAAAAACGATGCAAAAAAAGTGAATACCCGGAAGAGCACGCCGGTAAAACAACGGAACGGCACCTATCTGGCAGTACCGGAACCCATGTATGCAAATCTCGAATGGGATCAAAAAATCCCCGAGCAGGAATACTTCGACGAGATATTCCGGGTATCGAAAAACCAGATCATTTTTGGTGGGAATTATTTCCCCCTTCCCCCATCCCCGTGCTGGATCATATGGGACAAGCGTAATGGCGGCTGCGACTTCGCAGACTGTGAGCTCGCGTGGACCTCATTCAAAAGTGCGGTCAGGATCTTCCGGTACAAATGGAATGGGATGCTCCAGGAAAATATGGCACACAAGGAGAAACGCACCCACCCGGCACAAAAACCCTTGAAACTCATGGAGTGGTGCCTGCAGAAGTACGCCAAACCGGGGGATCTTATCCTTGATCCATTCATGGGGAGCGGCCCTGTCATCGAAGCCTGCAGAAAACTCGGGCACTCATTCATTGGGATCGATATCTACCCGCAATATTGCGAGATGGCACAGGCACGGCTGGATCGTGTGAACAATTCAAAAATCTCGGATTTTGGAAAATTGGAGTGTGAAACATCATGATGAAACTATCACGGAAACAGTTAGAGGCGTTCGTGAACACGGTGGACGCCCTGGTGCCGGAGTGCCGGCTGATGATCACCCCGGACGGGTGGAACACGATCGCGGTCGATACTGCCAACGTCGCCATGGTCAGCGCCAATATGCCGGCCACCCTGTTTGAAGCGTTCGACGGAGAGACCAAGACCGAGATCGGGATGGACGTGCCGAAATGGAAGAACATGCTGACGGTCATGCGGGACCCCGACGCCATCATCACCATCTCACGGCCCGACGGCGAAGGGTCGGGGAAGCTCAACGTCTCGGACGGCAAGTACACCTACACCATCACGCTCCTCGACCCCAACACGGTCCGCAAACGCCCCGCGCCGCCAACCCTCACGCTGCCCGCCGCGATCGCGGTGGATGCAAAGGAGCTGCAGGAAGCCATCAAGGCCATGGGGGTCATCAGCGACAAGGTCCGGTTCACGGCAAGCAAGGCCGGCGGGCTGGTGCTGGACGCGGAAGGCGAGACCGATCGGCTGGACAAAGGGATGGAGCTCGATATCGCGCAGGTCGCCAAACTACCGGAGCAGCCGGTCAGCTCCCTGTTCTCGCTCGACTACCTCACGGACATTTCCCGGGCAATGAAGGGCACGGGCCGGCCCACGATCCATCTCGGCACCGACCATCCTATCCGGTTCGACTTTGTGATTGAAGGCATCGAGGCCTCATATCTTGTGGCTCCGAGAATCGACCAGGGGGATGCGGCATAATGTCACTGGAAACGAAAGGCACGATCAAGTACGACCCGGACGTGAAGCCGGACGTACCTGAGTACACGATCGCCGTCAAGCAGCTCGGCATTACAGCCGAGGGCTCGGGCAACATCGAGCAGATGATGGATGAGCTGACCGAGCGGGTCAGGCGCGAGATGGCCCTGCAGTTCGGGGCCTCACAGTGCAGCGGGGAGATGGTGAAATATTCCATCACCTGCACGTTCGACGTGTCGGCCCCCCTCAATCATACGCTGGATGAGTTCGAGTGCGAGATCATCACGGGCGACGGCTCGGCCCGGGCCCCGCTCGAAAAGGTGATGGCAACCGCCGCGAAGATTACCGATATCGCGGAGAAAACCGGCAAGTCTCCGCTCACCATTCTCAAGGAGGCGAAGGCAAAGATGGTCGCCGACAAGGAAGGTAAGGGGGCGGACAAGTGAGGATCATCTACGAGCCCCGGGGCCGGGCCCTTGAGTATGCCCCGCTCGCAGTCTCACTCTATCGCGGATGCATCCACGGGTGCACCTACTGCTTTGCCCCGGACAGCACCAAGACCAATCCCGAGCAGTTCCGGCAACCATATGCACGGAAAGACGCACTCAAGCAGCTTGCCCGCGATTGCGAGGACCTTGCCAGGGCCGGCGACACCCGGGAAATTCTCATGAGTTTTACGACCGACCCCTACCAACCGCTCGAAGAAGAGTATGGGTTGACCCGATCGGCAATCCAGATCCTGATCAACTATGCCCGGCCGTTCTCCATCCTGACCAAGGGCGGACGGCGCAGCACCCGGGACTTTGACCTGTTAGCAACCCGCCCGGACCTCTGCCGGTACGGCACCACGCTCACTTTCGACAATCCGGAAGACAGCCGGGTATTCGAGCCGCACGCCGCCCTGCCACACTCACGGCTCGCTGCCCTCATCTATGCAAAGAAAAAAGGGATCCGCACCTGGGTCTCGC
>JBFYKS010000180.1:0-3215 GCA_041305785.1 Methanoregula sp.
GCTCCGTTTCGTACTGCCTGCAGAATCCAACCGGGTCGCGCTCGAAGGCGAGCCTCCGCTTTACCACTTCCGACCGGCGGGCGGTGTCCCTCTCGCCTTCCACATCGACCACGAGGCCGAACCGGTCCAGAAGCTGCGGGCGCAGGTCCCCCTCCTCCGGGTTCATCGTCCCCACGAGAAGGAACCGGGCCGGGTGGGAATACGAGATCCCTTCCCGCTCGACAAAGTTGACGCCCATGGCCGCCGCGTCCAGCAGGAGGTCGACGATGTGGTCATCGAGCAGGTTCACCTCGTCAACGTACAGGATGTTTCCGTTCGCGGATGCAAGCACGCCCGGCTCGAATTTCTTCTGCCCTTGTGTTATGGCATGTTCGATGTCGAGCGTTCCGGCAACCCGGTCTTCTGTTGCGCAGAGCGGGAGTTCGACCACCCGCATCCGGGTAGGCTCGCACTCCGGCTGACCGTTCCCGGCAACCCGGTTCCGGCAGGACTCGCAGAGGTTACGGGTATCGGACGCGCTGCACCGGAAGATGCACCCTTTGATGACGTCCCGTTCCGGCAGGAGGTCGGCCAGCGCCCGCACGGTCGTGGATTTTGCGGTACCTTTCTCCCCCCGGATCAGGACCCCCCCGATGGAGGGGAAGACAATGTTTGCCAGCAGGGCATCTTTCATGTCTTCCTGTCCGACGATTGCCGAGAACGGGTACACGGGATTACTGCCGTTCATTTCTGCTCCCCGCAGGTATTCTTCACACACCATGCGCCCAGCCGGACCCAGTTCTCAAGAATGCTCTTCTTCTCGTCAAGCATCCACCCCCAGTCCGGTTCGCGCTGCATGCCGGCAAGGCCGGGGAGCCCCTTCATCATGGAGAGAGCTGCCCGCTTCCCGGCAGTTTCGGGCACGAGCCCCCACGATACCTCATCGCAGATATGGAGGATGGATGCGGTCATGGCAACGATCGCCGGGTTCTTTGCAAACTCCCGCAGGGTGCGGATGAACGGTCCCTTCCGGTTCTCGCCATCGAACGAAGAGGAAGATGCCACCTCCCAGTATCTCTTCTCGTCAATCCCGTAGCGTTCCAGGCGGACGAGCATGTCCCGCTGCGAGTCTGCACAGAGCCCGGTCTGGAGTTCAAGCGCTTTGGTCGTTGCCTCGATGACGCACAGCGCGATGAGTTCGCCGACTTTTGAGTGCTTGCCGGTCCAGGTCAGGACATCGGGACTGTCCATGGCGGAGATGACGCAGATCTGGTCGGTGCCGGATCCTGTTGCGATGCCGGTCGAGTATTTGCTGGGGGCCATCAGCTGCTGGATCGCGACCGTCTTTGCTTCGGTTGCGGTCATGACCGCCCGGGTCAGCGCGTGGGCGGGAAGGTGTGCATTGATAATGAGGATGGTAACGATGGTGCCGCCGACATAGACCGACTTCCCGTTCTCTTCGTGCCACGATGCCGGGTCGCCGGCCCGGCCCCCGTTGACCTCTATCCCTGCCGTCACGATTGCCGTTACCTCGAGGGTGCGGAACGAGCGCGTGGCAATGGCGGCGTTCTTCATCTTCGCTGCCGTCATCATGGCCGCGACTTTGTCGGGATTGAGCCCCAGCCGCCGCGCATGGATCCTGATGTAGGCCTCGACGCTTCCCCCTTCCATGTCCTCGGAGCGGCAGCCTTCCGTGGGCGGGGGCTGGTGGTTGAAGACTGCTTCAAGGTCCTCGGAATACCCGCCGTTCACGTACGACGTGATGAGGCAGTTGTGGTTTTTTGGCAGGCGCACCACGATGGTGTTCTCGTTCCGGTATACTCTCTCGCCGGATGAAGTTTCATAGAACGGTTTTAAGGTATCATCAGGGGAGCCGGTTTCCTGTTTGGTTGAAGTCAACGCATTCACGTCCATGGTATTGATTGCATTGTTTGGCCGGCGGGATGGCCGTGCAAACAACAAATTATTTTTAGTTAGAACAATTATAGTTGATCTAAATCATTGTATTTAAACCGCGTGAAATCCATCCCTAAACCCAAACGGAATTTAAGAATATGTGTGAACAAAATGAGCATTCCTGCGAAACGTGCGTGGGTGCGCGCAGCAATTCCGAAACGGGCCGGCATGGAGATCAGCGGGGCAGGTACGTCTCATGAACACCCGTGTGCGGGTTACCATCATAGGGAGATGAAGATATGGCAAAAATTTTCGGGATGAAACCAGGAGCAGAGACGCAGAAACTGATTGAGAAGTTCGAAGACGAAGTGCTGGTCCGGCACAACAACCAGCCGCTTGTCAGTACCGTGTACGTGGATATGCAGGAGAACCAGTGGGCGGTTGCATTTGCCTATAACTATTCCCGCAATCCGGGGATCCACGGGCACGAGAACCCGCTCGAAGTGCGGTACGCGGTAAAACCGCAGGAGCCGGGCAGCGTGCAGCTGTTCCGTTCAGAAGATACATCCGAGAAGACGCTGGATGCGGGATTGATCAAAGACGGCGATGACTTCATCCGTTTTGCCCTTATCCAGGAGCGGACGTTTGTTGCAAATGCAGGGTGACGGGATTTCGGAACAAACGGGGTATTTATGAGAAACGCGGACACATTTGTACCAGAAACAGCCAGACGGCTGTCAGATCGAGGCTATCCTTTTTTTGTCCGGTTGTACCAAAAAAGCCCCTCCCTGCACCAGCGACAAAGCCGAAAAGACAACAAATCCCCCTGTGAGTTCTCCCTGCAATGACCCGCACCATCCCCGTCTTCATTGGCATGACCATTGCCGCCATCGCGACCATCGCCCTCTGCACCTTCATCGGCCCGGCCGGTTTTGGCTTTGTCGCAACAGCACCGGGCGCTGCCGATATCGTTGGGGCTATCCGGTTCCCGCGGGTCCTTGCCGCGTTCTTCGTGGGCGCTTCCCTTGCCGTAGCCGGCGCTGCCATGCAGTCGCTTTTCAAGAACCCGATGGCCGACCCCTATATCCTCGGCACATCAGCCGGAGGCGCGCTCGGAGCATCGCTTGCCATTGTGTTTCTTGGCGGACTCTTCGTCCCCGTCTTCGCGTGGGCCGGTGCGGTTGTCGCGATCCTCATTGTCTGGTCGATTGCCGGCCGGCGCGGGGTGATCTCGGTCGAGACCCTGCTCCTGACCGGCATCGCCGTCTCGTTCTTCTTCTCGGCCATCGTCTCGTTCCTGATCGCAATCTCGGGTGAGAACGTCCACCAGATCCTCTTCT
>JBFYKS010000181.1:0-4860 GCA_041305785.1 Methanoregula sp.
AAAACGATAGATCCTGACCATGCACCCACATCCAGACGAAAAAGAAATCCCTTAAAGACTTGCCCTGAATACTTAGGCGTACTCCCATATATTTTCCCGCACCAGCCCGTTTGGATGTAACAATATTGATGTGAATGTACGCTGGATTCTATAGTCGGAAAAAATCCGGTGCCCAGCCCATGATCCGACCCCGCGAAATTGCAATGCCCTCCCAGCCCCAAATCCGGCGTGCAGTCCCCACGGATATCGGGGCTATCGTTGCCATCGAGGAGGAGTCGTTCCCGGACCCGTGGGAGCAGGGTGTTTTTTTGGAAGCCTTAACCTATTATCCGACAACCTATTTTGTTGCCACCAGCGATGGGGAGACTGCCGGGTTTATTGTGGGAGCGCTTGAGGACACCGGGGAAAATATCTACGGGCACATCTGCAACCTTGCCGTGAGCCCCCGCTTCCGGCACCGCGGAATTGGCCGCATGCTCGTCACCCGGGCCGAGCACCAGTTTGCCCTTGAACTGGGAACTGCGGTCCAGCTGGAAGTGCGCGTGACGAACGCGGCGGCACAGAAGTTCTACCGGAAGATGGGCTACCAGAACGTGTTTGGCATCGAGAGCTATTATGCAAACGGCGAGGACGCTCTCGTGATGATGAAGTGGTTCCGGTTTTAAAAAAGAAGTTACTTTTTTTGCGCATCCAGCAGACGCGCGTTCACGACATCCCAGTTCACGATGTTCCAGAAGTTCTCCACGAACTTTGCCCGGTCATTCCGGTAGTCCACGTAATAGGCGTGCTCCCAGACATCGAGGACCATGAGGATCCGGAACGGGTACGTGTTGACGCCGTGCTTCTCCACCTGCATGATCAGGGGACGCATGGTGCCAAGGCAGATGGTGAGTGCTGCCCATCCGGACCCCTCGACGCTGTTGGCGGCCTGGGTAAACTCTTTTTTGAACCGCTCGAAAGAACCGAACTCTGCGGCAATCATCTCCATAAGTTTTCCTTCTGGAGCACCGCCCCCGCCCTTGCCGGCAGGAGCCATGTTCTCCCAGAACATCGTGTGCATCCGGTTTCCCCCGAGATGGAACGCGAGCTCCTTTAAGGTCGCTTTCATATCCAGATCGAGACTCTCCTTTCGGGCCTTGTCCAGTTTTTCGAGAACTGCGTTTGCCCCGTTCACGTACGCCTGGTGGTGCTTGCTGTGGTGCAGGCGGAGTTGTTCTTCAGAGATGGCGGGTGCCAGTGCCGCATAGTCGTACGGCAGCGCTGGCAGGGAATACATTTTTGCAGTCATCTGTGTCTTCCTCCTTGATATTGAGGGAGTGGGCGGCCGGGCACATAAGAGTTGGGGAGAAGGCACTGGCCAAAACGATCCCGGTGCACGAATTGCTTTAAAAAAAGGATTGCATCCCCCTGCCAGAGATGCCCGTACGGTTATTCGGGGAATCAACAACCGCGGAAAAAAAGGGAGAGACCGCTATCCCCGGCCGAGCTGCTGGTGGGCGCGGGCAAGGTGCTGGGCGGCAAGGGCGCCGAGGAGGGAAAGTTCGCCGGCAAGGACCGCGGCGCCAATGATCTCGGCAAGTTTCTTTGCATTGGTACCGGGCGGGGTGCCACCCCCGGCAACGCCGAGAACCCTGAGACATTCGGCCTGGGTCTCGACACTGGTTCCTCCGCCAACGGTGCCGACCGGCAGGGAGGGAAGGGTGACGGCCACATATACACCGTCTTCGGTCAGGTCAACGGTCGTGATGCAGGTGCTGCCGTCAATGGCATGGGCCGCGTCCTGCCCGCAGGCAATGAACATCGCAGCGACCACGTTGGTGGCATGGGCATTGAACCCCATCGATCCCGCGCGGGCCGAGCCGACAAGGTTCTTCCGGTAGTTCACCTCGGCAAGGGACGTGGCATCAGTCTTTAAGATTGTGTTGATCTGTTCATTTGAGAGTGCGATCCCGGCTACCACGCTCCTGCCACGCCCCATGATGGCGTTGATAGCCGCGGGTTTCTTGTCGGTGCACATGTTCCCCGAGAGGGCGATGAGCCGGGCACCGGTGCTCTGCGCGATCAGTTCTGCCACCTTCGCGCTTGCAATGGTGACCATGTTCATGCCCATCGCGTCCTTGGTGTCGAACTCAAGACGCACATAGACGCTGGTGCCGGCAACGAACGTGACGACATCGGTGAGTTTCCCGTGGGAGGTGGTGCTCTCGGCTAGGGTCTTGAGATCGGCGCGGTGGGCCTTTACCCAGTCGCAGACCTCGCTCGCGTGGGCGACGCTTTCGGTGGCAAAGACCGGCGCCCGGGTCATCCCGTCGTGCAGGACGCGGACGTCCGCTCCGCCGGCTTTTGTGATCGCGCTGCACCCGCGGTTTACCGAGGCGACGAGCGCGCCTTCCGTGGTTGCAAGCGGGAGCCAGTAACGGCCCTGCGCATAACCGCCATTGATCCGGATCGGACCGGCAACGCCGACCGGAACCTGGACGGTGCCGATCATGTTCTCGCAGTTCCGTTTTACCACGCGCTCGATGTCGATCGAGAAGATCCCGATATTGTCGAGTTTTGTATCGGTCTCCCCTTCGATGTATTCGCGCCGGATCCGGATCGCGTCGATGGGCGCGAGTTCCTTCTCTATCTCGTAGAGTTTGATCGAGCCGTCCCTGAGTTTGTTCTTGATTATCATGTCCTTCTCGCTGTCCCGGCCTGGCACTGCACCGTTCCTCCTGCCTTCCTGCTGCCCGGTATCATCAGCCATGATTATTGGTTAGGACGTAGAGTCTTATGATATACGTGGTCGAAATGACGGTTGAACAGTGGGGTGTACGGGTCCCGGCACGGCAGGGGGAGGTGGTGCGGCAGGCACTCATCCGGGAGGGCGCGCTCGATGCCAGCCTCCGGGTGCTGCGCGAAGGCGGCGAGCTCATCCTGCCGGTGCTTGAAGAACGCGAGGGTGCCGCCCGGTACGGGTTCGAGGCCCATCCCGGCCGCGAAGAGCTTCCCCGGCACGAACTGGTCGGGGGGATCGCCATCATGCCGGATGAGGATCCTGCAGGGGCGGAAAAGATCTTAGCGTCGCGCCCCTCGCTCCACACGGTTGTCTCTGCAAAAGGCGAGGTGAGTGGGGAGTACCGGACGCGGGAACTCAGCCACCTTGCGGGGACACGGACGACCCAAACGGAAGTGACCGAACACGGGCACCGGTTCATCGTTGACCTTGCCGGCGCCTACTTCTCCGCCCGGCTCTCCACCGAGCGCCAGCGGGTCCTCGCCCAAGTTGAGGAAGGAGAAGTCATTCTCGACATGTTCGCCGGCGTCGGGCCGTTTGCGATCACGCTTGCGGCAAAGGCAGATCTCATTATCGCTGCCGATCTCAATCCCCGGGCAGTTATCCTGATGCTTGAGAATATCCAGAAGAACCGGAAAACGAACGTGCTTCCAATGCTTGCGGATGCCCGCCGGCTCGCAGACCTCCTGCCATGGAAGTTCGACCGGGTGGTGATGAACCTGCCCCTTGCCGGCACGGAGTTCCTGCCCGATGCGTTCCGGTTATGCAAAACCGGCGGTACGGTTCATTTCTATTCTTTGGTGTCTGCTGAGGGTGAGCACACTGCCCGGATCGGGGAACTTTGCGGCACTGTCCTCGCAGAACGGGAAGTGCGGTCATACTCGCCCGGACAGTGGCACGCGGTGTATGATGTGCGGGTTGGCTGATAATAGGGGGTAAGCCCCCTTATTGGGGGGGGACTCCCCCCCACCGTGCTTCCTGCTGGCGGGGGGAGGGTACCCCCGCCCCCCCATGCACCGGGCGATCCTGCCGTGCAGGGAAAAGACTCAGGTTCGTTTGGGATTTTCGACGAAAAAAAACCAGGGATTCCGGCACCGCTTGTCATTTTTCGGACGGGGGGATCCCCGTCACGGGTGATACGGATCCCCCCCTCCCCCCTCCGGTTTTTTTTGTTGTGGGGGGAAGACCCCCCACCCCCCCCTTCTCAACCATGAGTAACTTGCATTTTTCGACCCCCGCCTCTTTCGGGTTTCGCATGGATTTATCACCGGAACAATCTGAAATCTTCCGCTAGTCAGAAATGAGTGGGGGGGTCGGATTGGTATGCCCCCATGGGGGAGGGTCCCCCCACCCCCCACCATGCAAGGGGGGGAGACCCCCCCTCCACATTTTTTCCGGGAGGGGCGGGCTCTACTACCCGCCCGGGCCAGGATGATGGAAGAAAAACCAAATGGGCCGGGAGCCCAATGCTATTTCAGGAACCCCATGACGCCAAACCCCGAATGGAGAAATGTGACGCTCACCCTCATCGCAGCGGCGGTCTTTTTCCTCATCTGCATCTATTCGGTTATCGGCATGGATGGCATGAGCGGCGGGTATGCCCTCGCGTTCGTCTCGTTCTTCCTTGTAGCGGGCAGTGTCGTTGTTGCGCTGCTCTTTGTCACCCGCGCACGGGCGATGGATGCGATCCTTACTGATCCCTCCCCGCTCGCGCACTGGCACTATCCTGAAGCGATGATGCAGGAGATAAGAGAACGGGAATACCAGGAGTTTTACGGTCGGAACGCTGCGATGTTCATTCTTATCGGTGGAATGCTTGGCCTTGTTGCCCTCTTCTTCATCCTCTTTATCGGGGAGGGCGGGTTGGAAACCGGCCTCGTTCTGCTGGTTATCGCAGGATTGCTCTTCGCAGTCTCGCGGGTAACCCCGTGGCTTGAACATCGGCGGGCCGAATCGGCACCCCGCGAAGCGATCTTCACGCGACGGGGTTTTATCTACCAGGGGTCGGTCTATCCCTTCCGGTCATTTTTGCAATACTATCATGGAGTCTCCTTCCATGATGCCCGGAGGAACACTCCGGC
>JBFYKS010000182.1:0-14289 GCA_041305785.1 Methanoregula sp.
ATGGATTTCAGGGAAATAGTCATGCAGCGGTATGCCGCCAAGCAGTTCGATGGCAGGATGATCGAAGAGGACAAACTCTACACACTTCTCGATATCATCCGCTACTCCCCCTCGGCATTCAACCTCCAGCCCTGGAAGATCAAGGTCATCTCTGCAAGCCGGATCAAGGCCAGCCTCCGGCCGCATGCCAATGACCAGCCGCAGATCACCACCTGCTCGCACCTGCTGGTGTTCTGCGCCAATACCGAGCTCGAACCCTTGATCGACAAGGTGCTTGAGGGTATGGAGCAGTCCGGTATGCCAAAGGAGATGGTCGGGCAGTATGCCGGCATGATCAAGGGCTATATCGGCTCGATGACGCCCGAGCAGCGGATGGGATTTGCCCGCGAGCAGATCTATATTGCGCTCGGCAACGCGGTCAATGGCGCAAAGTCGCTTGGGTTTGACTCCTGCCCGATGGGCGGGTTCGACCCGGAAGCTTTTGCAGAAACGCTCTTCTTACCCGAGGAGTATGTGCCGGTCGTTCTCTGCGCCATCGGGTATGCTGCCGACCAGCCACCGGCCAAGTGGCGACTGCCACGGGAAGATGTCTTCTTCTGAAGACAGAGTTTTTCCCTGCAACGATCACCGGGGAGCCCACGGTATCCTTTCAATCCGCAAACTCCTGGACGAGACAACTGCACGGTGCCGTGAAAATCTTCCCGGCTCGATCTATTCACGGGAGCTTGTCGAGATGATCTTCGTCCAGCCCTACAGTAAAATCTCGCTGGTGATCGAAGCCGGGATTGCAAAAAGGCAGACTGCAGCCGAGTACCTGCAGCAGCTGGAAAAGATCGGCGTCCTGGAATCCCGGAAAGTCGGTCGCGAGAAAGTGTTCATTCATCCCGCTCTTCTGAAACTGCTTTCAGAGCCGTGATGATGTGTCGAAATATTTTGGCTTTTTCGACACGTTTTGGGAACGTGTCGATGGGATCGACAGGTCCGGAAGGGATTCTTTTCCGTCATTAAGCCCCGTCACCAAATTATCGCATGACGCTAAATGACGCATATCCGGTGAAAATGACGCACATTTGAAGCATAACGGATAGTGCCCGGATTCATCTTTTCCCAAAGGGGCAGTGAAGGGGCGGGATTGGGGCACACCCGACATCATCCCGTCGGGGGCAATGGGGCGGAGGGATTTTTATGAGATGCTCCGGGGGGAGGGGTCCCCTATGAATTATTAAAGAGTGAAATGATCCATAAGCTCAAACTAAACAATCCACTCAGCTTTCGAGTATGATTACACTACAAGTTCAGGTTTTGATGTGAGAAGTGCACTGTAATTACAGAGCCGTTACCGTCATCAAAACGTGCAACTATAAGGTTATCAAAGAAACGATGGATTCCGTAGGAATTGCGACAAAACCTTCCCGTCGGAGCCCTCAAAAGTATAATACCCCTCAAATTTTAACAACCGCAACCGTTTATAGCCCAACCAACCAATATAATGTAAGCAAATCAGGAATAAGAGCACCTCTGTTGGAACCCGAAATTCCGACAGAGGCAATTGGATCAGTTACGGCGAACTGATGTGTAGTATTGTATGTACAAACGTATATACATTCTTTCCATCACACAATCAACAACTGATTGATTTCTCTTTTTCGACTTTTGCTACTACCCTTAAAACAAGGAGGAGCGTGATAAAAAAATGTACCACAAAACAATTGAACAAATTGTATCGGCGGGGGTTGTCTTAGCTGTAGCTGCTGCAGTACTAAAGACTGTTGTAGCAATTCTACACTAATTTTTTGTCAATTCCCTGATCGGGATATCCCGTATTTTTTTTTTAGAAATTGCGACAAAACCTTCCCGTCGGAGCCCCCAAAATTATAATCCCCCCCAAATCTCACCAACCGCAACCGTTTATAGCCCAACCAACCAATAATTATTGTGATTTCCGTACAGATTTTATTCGCTTTTTCGCGGGGTGATTCCGCGTGACCGAAACGTACGATGCATCCCACATTACGGTGCTCGAAGGCCTGGCCCCGGTAAGGGAGCGGCCGGCCATGTACATCGGCAGCACCGATACCCGCGGCCTGCACCACCTTGTCTATGAGGTCGTCGACAACTCAATCGATGAAGCGCTTGCCGGGTTCTGTAACCGGATCGCAGTCGTCATCAACAAGGACGGATCGGTCATGGTCGAGGATAACGGCCGGGGGATCCCTGTCGATGTGATGGAGAAGAACCACAAGAGTGCGCTCGAAGTCGTACTGACCGTCCTCCACGCTGGCGGCAAATTCGACAAGGAGACCTACCAGGTCTCGGGTGGTCTCCATGGGGTCGGTGTCTCGGTAGTAAACGCTCTCTCGAACTGGCTCTCGGCCCGGGTCTACCGGGACGGGAACATCTATGAGATGCGGTTTTCGAAAGGCAAGCCAACCTCATCGCTCACGATCCGGGAGGAGAGCTTCGCTGAACTTCTCGCCCGGTACCAGCAGTGGTACGGAGAACCGGCCCCGTTCGGCCGGGCCCCGGCACTCACTTCAGGCCCGGCCGGCTCCAGCCAGCTCGACCTCTCTGCCGCAATGCAGTACCCCACGGGAAACGAACAGCAGGACCGGGCATCCCTCCTCGCAGCACTCGGGAACAAGCTGACCGGTACCCGGATCCACTTTGTCCCGGATGCAACGATATTCGAGACAACAACGTTCGATTACGATACCCTCTCCCACCGCCTGCGTGAACTCGCGTTCCTGAACGCCAGCCTCACCATTAACATCACTGACGAACGAAGCGTCGATTCCGTGACGTCCGTTGCGACATCCGCCACCTATTGTTATGCTGGCGGGCTTGCGGAGTTCGTGAAATACCTCAATGAGGGTATCGAGGTCATCCATCCGAACCCTATCTATATCACCAAAAAGGATGTCGAGAACAAACTCGAGCTCGAGGTCGCGCTGCAGTACACAACCCAGTACGACGAGAAACTCTACACCTACGTTAACTCGGTTAATACCAGGGAGGGCGGTACGCACCTCGAAGGGTTCCGGAGCGCCATCACCCGGGGCATCAACGTTGTTGCGAAGCGCAACGGGCTCATCAAGGAGAATGCCCAGGTTACCCTCCGGGGCGAGGATGTCCGCGAAGGTCTCACCTCCGTCGTCTCCGTCAAGATGGCGAACCCCCAGTTCGAGGGGCAGACCAAGATGCGCCTTGGCAACAGCAGCGTTAAAGGCATCGTCGATTCTCTCGTGTACGCGGCGCTCACGGAATATTTCGATGAAAACCCGGGCGTGCTCAAGACCATTGTTGAAAAAGCCCTCTCGGCTGCAAAGGCCCGCGAGGCCGCACGGAACGCCCGGGAGCTGGCCCGGCGCAAGAGTTCCCTCGAATCCGCCGGACTGCCCGGGAAGCTCTCGGACTGTTCTGAACGAGATCCAAAAAAGAGCGAGATCTATATCGTGGAAGGGGACTCTGCCGGCGGCAGCGCCAAGCAGGGCCGGGACCGGAAATTCCAGGCAATTCTTCCCCTCAGGGGAAAGATCTTAAACGTGGAGAAAGCAGGCGAACACCAGATCCTCAAGAACGCCGAGATCCAGACGCTGATCAACGCCATCGGCACCGGGATACTGGAGAAATTCGATGCCGAACGTGCCCGCTACCACCACATCGTGATCATGACCGATGCCGATGTTGATGGTGCCCATATCCGGACGCTCCTCCTGACATTCTTCTACCGGTACATGCCAAAACTTATCGATCTCGGGTACGTGTACATCGCCCAGCCGCCTCTCTTCAAGATCTCGAAAGGAAAAGAGGAGAAATACGTGTACAAGGAAGAGGAGATGCAGAAAGTTTCCGCGGCAATGGGCGAGAAAGGAGTCTCTATCCAGCGGTACAAGGGTCTTGGCGAGATGAACGCCCAGCAGCTCTGGGATACGACCATGGATCCGGAACAACGAATCTTCCGTAAGGTCACCGTTGAAGATGCGACAGATGCTGAATTTACGTTCAAGACCCTGATGGGCAAGGACGTGGAGGAGCGGAAGAATTTCATCTACCGTCACGCAAAGGAGGTGACCAACCTTGACATCTGATAAGGATATCCCTGCCGAAGCAGCTGAAACTCACAGGACCGAACCGATCAGCATCGAACAGGAGATGAAGACCTCGTACATCAACTATGCGATGTCGGTGATCATCGGCCGTGCGATCCCCGATGTCCGGGACGGCCTCAAGCCGGTCCACCGCCGGTCGCTCTACGCCATGTGGGACATGGGCAATACGAGCGACAAGCCCACCAAGAAGAGCGCGAGGGTGGTTGGTGACGTGATGGGTAAGTACCACCCGCACGGCGATGCTTCCATCTACGATACTATCGTGAAGATGGCCCAGCCCTTCAGTTACCGCCACATGCTGGTGCAGGGGCAGGGTAACTTCGGTTCCGTTGACGGCGATTCTGCTGCAGCGAGCAGGTACACCGAGGTCCGGCTCTTCCCGTATGCCGAGGCGCTTCTCGCGGATCTCGACAAAGAAACCGTTGAGTTCGTCCCCAACTACGATGAGTCCTTAAAAGAACCGACCGTCCTCCCCTCGAAGATCCCGAACCTTCTCGTCAACGGGACGGACGGTATCGCGGTCGGTATGGCGACCAAGATGCCGCCTCACAACCTCCGCGAGGTCTGTGCAGCCGTCAACCGGTTCCTCGAAGATCCGAATATCTCCATTGAGGAACTCCTCCAGATCATGCCGGGCCCGGACTTCCCGACCGGCGGTATCCTGATGGGAGTCGAGGGTGTCAAGAACATCTACGCTACCGGCCAGGGCCGGGTCGTGGTCCGCGGGGTTGCCGAGATCGAGGAATCCGAGGGCGGAAACCGGGGTGACCGGATCATCGTCACCGAGCTCCCGTACCAGGTCAACAAGGCCCAGTGGATCACGAACATCGCCGAGATGGTCAAGGACAAGAAGCTCGACGGCATCAGCGACATCCGCGACGAGTCCGACAAGGACGGTATCCGGGTCGTCTTCGAGCTGAAAAAAGGCATGATCTCTGCGGTCATCCTCAACAACCTGTACAAATTCACGGCGCTGGAGTCCAGTTTCTCGGCCTCGAACCTCGCGATTGTGGACGGGGCCCCGAAGATCCTCAACCTCCCGGCACTCCTCGGGAACTTCGTCCACCACCGGATTGAGGTCATCCGGCGCAGGTCGGAGTTCGACCTTAACAAGTGCCAGGAACGGGTCCATATCTTAAACGGCCTTCTCACCGCGCTCGCGAACATCGATAAGATCATCGCGGCAATCCGCGGGTCCGACACGGTCGACAACGCACGGATCGCGCTCATCTCGGGTTTTGGCCTTGACGAACCTCAGGCCAATGCCATCCTGCAGATGCAGCTCCGCAGGCTCGCAGCGCTCGAACAGCGGAAAATAATGGATGAGAAGAACGACCTCGAAACAGAGATCCGCAGGCTCGAAACTATCCTGTCGTCTGAAGCGAATATCAAGGACGAGATCCGGCGTGAGACCTCCGAGATTGCACAAAAGTTCGGCGACGCCCGGAGGACCGAGATTGCCCTCGACATGAACGAACTCTCCACCGAGGATCTCATTGAGGACAAGACGGTGCTCGTCTCCATCACGAAGACGAATTATATCAAGAGGATGGACCTCGACAGCTACCGGAAGCAGAAACGCGGCGGCCACGGCGTCACAGGCATGACCACAAAAGAGGACGATATGGTCAGTTCGATCTTTGCTGCCGGGATGAAGGACTACCTCCTCTGTTTCACGAGCATCGGCCGGGTGTACTGGCTCAAGGTCTACCAGATCCCCGAGAGCTCGCGGACTGCAAAAGGCAAGCCGATTGTCAACCTCCTCAACTTAAAAGACGAGATCATCACGACCGTTATCCCCATACGGGAGTTCCGGCCAGACAAGTACCTCATGTTCGCGACAAAACTCGGGCAGGTCATCAAGATCCCGCAGGACCAGTTCTCCAACCCCCGGTCGACCGGAACAAACGCGATCCGGCTCAAGGAGGGCGACCAGCTCGTAGATGTCATCACAACCGATAATACGAGAGAAGTTGTCCTCTCGACCCGGTTCGGGTACGGCCTCCGGTTCCACGAAGAGACGGTCAGGATCGTCGGACGGAACGCATCCGGTGTCATTGGCATGCGTTTCCACATCAAGGAGGACACCGTCTGCGCCATCACCCTCGTTGATAACGAACACACGCTCCTTACCATCTCCGATGTCGGCTTCGGGAAGCGGACCGAATTTGACGATTTCCGTGGGCATGGCCGGGGGACGAAGGGAGTCCGCACGATGGTGCTCGAACGCGATGCGGTGGTCATCGAATCTCGGGCTGTTTCAGAAACAGACGAGATCTTTGTTATGACCGCATCCGGCGTTGTCATCCGCACCAAGGTCAACGAGATCCGCATCATCGGGCGTGGCACCAAAGGTGTCAAGATCATGCGCCTCGATGAGAAGGACAAGATCATCGGCATCGCGGTCGTGCCGGCAGACATAGATAATGGGAATGGCAATGGAAGCGAGCCCGGAACAGATGCCGGTGCTGAGCCGGACGAGTCCTGATACCCTCGCCTTTTTCACCCAATCCAGAACCCGGGTATCCTACCGTGATACTCGGTATCCGGCCTGCCATTTTTCCCGCAGGCATATATTTTTGTACCTCTACCCCCCAATGCAAAGTGAGACAGGCGTATCCATGACACACCACGAACGCGGACTTTCAGAATGTGTTGCCCAGATCCTGATCGCGTTCCTCGTCATCCTCGTTGCACTCATCATCATCGGGGCAATGACCGGGGTGATCCCCGGCCTGCTCCAGAAATCCGCCTTTATTGCGGTTGCTGCCTCACCCTACGAGACCGGCTCCGGCACCCACATTATCAGTCTCTATCACCAGCAGGGCGATATGGTCAACCTGAACGGGACTTCACAGACCGCCGGCGTCTCGGAGGTCGCCATTGTGATTGCACCGCCATTGGGATCATTCGTACCTGTCCGCAGTTCCGCACCACCGGTGCATTCAGCTGCATGGGGACCCGGGCAATACCTGTATATTTACTGGGATGACGGGTACTATTTCGCGGATCAGCCTCCCGCCGGGGAAGACCTTGCAGAAGGTGAATATACCCTCCAGATCATCGATACGAAAGTGAATGTTCTCCTTCACACCCTGCCGGTGAAAATCCCGTAGCACGATAATGATCCAGAAAGATCACTACTCTGTCTTTTTTTCGCCCCGTATCCTTTATCACCCCTGCCTCCAATCACTCTGATGATTGTTGCATGTTCCGGAAGATCCTGTCTTTCAGGTCACAGGCCGAGGGCGATATCATCGATATCACCCCCACGGTGAAAGCAGCGGTTCGCGAGAGCGGCATTGTTGACGGGCTTGTCCATCTCTTTGTCCGGCACTCCACTGCCGCGCTTACCACCATTGAGTACGAGAATGGCGTGCTCGCAGACCTGAAACGATCGCTCTCCGTACTGGCGCCGGATACTATCCCCTATGCCCATGATTCCCGCTGGGGCGATGGAAACGGGCGGTCCCATGTCAAAGCAGCGCTTGTCGGCCCCGACCTCACCATTCCGGTTGCCGCAGGAGAACTGATGTGCGGAACATGGCAGCAGATCGTGCTCCTGGAGCTGGACACAAATGCCGGGCGGGAACGGACGATCATCTGCACGGTTACCGGTGAATGAGAACCGATACCCTGTAAAGATTCATTGCGGGAGATCACGGCAGGTTACGGGGCAGGTTTGACCATGGAATTAAAAGACCAGATCCTGAAGTGGTGCGCTGAAGAGGAGATCCCGCTGGTCGGGTTTGCGCCGGCCGCCCGCTGGGACGACCCGCCCTTCCTGCCATGGGTGCCCGACGAGTTCCGGCCCCGGGCAATCGTTCCGGAGACCTCCACCGTCATCGTCCTCGGCCTGCCGGTCAGCCTGCCGGTTGTCGAGACCGCACCATCCATCCATTACCACGAACTCTACCGCACGGTCAATACCCTGCTGGACATGCACGGGTACAGGCTGTCTGCATGGCTCACCCGCGAGGGGCACCCCTCAACCTGGATCCCCCGCGACGGCTATGGATCGATAGCAATCCTCAAAGAGAACCCGGTCGCCTTCTTCTCCCACCGGCACGCGGCACTCCTCGCCGGCCTTGGGACATTCGGCGTGAACAATACCCTCCTGACACGGGAGTTCGGGCCCCGGGTGCGGTTCGTCTCGGTTTTCACGAGCGTTGCGCTCCCTCCTGATCCGCTCATCACGGAGCCGTTATGTACCCGCTGCATGCGGTGCGTCAGAGCATGCCCGGTCAGGGCGCTTTCAGCCAAGGATTATCCGGACGGGCTTACCGACAAAAGAGCCTGTGCCTTGCGCTCGGAGGCGCTCTTCAAACGATCCATCTCGCCCTGCGGGCTCTGTATCAGGGTCTGCCCGGTGGGTGAGGACCGAAAACAGTATGGCAGGACGGATATGGCAATCTACGATGAGGATGATGAACGGTTTACCCATCACCACCAGGCATGGAAACACGTGCAGGCGTACGGGGGGCGGAAAAACAGCAGCCCCTGACGTCACAGAACCCTTATCCTTTAAATACAAACAACCCGAAACCCGGGGTATGAAACACCTGTCCATACCCTTTCTCTTCCTTCTCGTTGCTGCTGCAATGGTTGCCGGCTGCACCACTCCGCAAGCCCCGGCACCCGTTGCAACACCGGTCCTGACCCCTGACACCACCCCCGCTCCGGTCACCCAGCCCATTCCCGATAATCTTGCCGGCCACTGGACGCTCACCACGATGGGCATCCAGGACGGCACTGCCGTAATCCACCCGGACTACGCAATCACCCTCACGCTCAACACGGACGGTTCGCTCACCGGCTATACCGGCTGCAACAATTATTTCGGATCCTATTCCCTGACCGGCGCAGTCACCCAAAAAGGAATGGGAATGACCGTCAGCAACCTCGGTGCAACCAAAATGTACTGCGCACCATACGCGGAGCAGGAGCAGGATTATCTTGCCATTCTTGGAAAAACCGCAGCGTTTGATGCCAGCGCCACCGGGCTGACCCTCACGGCAGATACCATGGACGTCCTCGTCTACCAGCGCACGGAAACGCTGCCAACGCCCGCGTAACGGCCATATCCAGCCCCAATCCTTTTTGTTCACTTTTTGTCTCAAATAGTCTTAAAAACAAACCGTTTTCCCGGATTGTATTGAGAAAGTTATATAACATATTACAGTATTTTGTATACTCATGGAGAGGTGTGCAGTATGGATCCTGAGGGTGGAGACCGGAGAGAACCATCACTTCCGGTAACTTTTCCGCCGTCACGGGCGAACGGAAAAAACCCGTTCTCCATCACCGTCCTCTATGTCGACGATGAACCTGCACTCCTCGATCCTGTCCGCCATTACCTTGAGCGGAAAGGAACGTTTACTGTCGAGACCACCACCAGCGCAAAGAGCGCGCTTTCCCTTCTCCGGAAAAGATCCTACGATGTCATTGTCTCGGATTACCAGATGCCGGTGATGGATGGCATCCAGTTCTTGAAACTCCTGAGGCAGGAGAATAATCCCATACCGTTCATCCTGTTTACCGGCAAGGGCCATGAGGACGTGGTGGTTGAAGCATACAATGCCGGGGCCGACTTCTACATCCCCAAGGGTGGCAACCCCAAAGCCATGTTCCTCGATCTTACCCAGAAGATCACCCAGATCGTCACCCGTCGAAGATCCGAGCTGGCACTCTTTGAGAGCGAGGAGCGGTACCGCAAGGTGGTCGAGCAGAGCCATGATGCCATCTTCATCTACCAGAAGTCAAAACTGGTCTTTGTCAACAACCAGGTGGTGAGGATCTCCGGGTACGCAAAAGAAGATTTCCCAGGACTCAACATCTGGGAGATCATCCATCCGGATGACAAGGAACCCTTAATAGCTATTGCACGGGAACAGGAGTCAGGAACCGGGGTTCCCCGGACCTTTGAAACCCGTATCCTCACGAGGAGCGGGGAATTGCGGTACTTAGAGATTGCGGTAACCTCGCTTGCCTTCAATGGTGTCGAATCCGTCCTCGGATCTGCCCGTGACATCACCGAACGGAAACATGCCGAAGAAGCGCTCAGGAAGAGCGAGGAGAAGTACCGTTCGATCTTCAACACGTTCGATGACCTCTATTACCAGA
Source organism: Methanoregula sp. (assembly GCA_041305785.1). Classification (GTDB taxonomy): domain Archaea; phylum Halobacteriota; class Methanomicrobia; order Methanomicrobiales; family Methanospirillaceae; genus Methanoregula. Next base: position 10,233 of record JBFYKS010000182.1, read on the forward strand.
CGGACATGAACGGGATCATCACAACCCTCTCGCCCTCATGCAAGAAGATCACCGGGTGGGACCCGTCCGAACTTATCGGGCTGCAGGTGACCGACCTGTACCCGTTTCCGCAGCAGCGCAAGCTCATGCTCGATCACATGTTCGTGAACGGCGAAATCCATGACTACGAAGTGATCCTGCGCAACAAGAGAGGTGAACACCTCAATGTTTCCGTCACCAGCCATGTTGTACGGAATGAAGCGGGAGAACCCGTTGCCATTGAAGGGGCACTCAGGAATATCACCGAGAGGATCCAGGTCGAGAACGCGCTCCACGCAAGCGAAGTCCGGTTCCGGACGCTTGCGGACTTCCTGCCGGTCATGGTCTTCGAGACCGATCTGAACGGGATGCTCACGTTCGGCAACCGGCTGATCCTCCCGTTCTTTGGGATCGACCCGTCAGCAATTGGAGCAGAAGTCAATGTCATCGGGTACATCGTGCCGGAAGAGCGGGAAATGGCACGCGAAAATATCAAGAAGATGTATGCCGGCATCCCCCGCAGTTCCAATGAATACACCCTTATCCGGCAGGACGGCACCCTGTTCCCGTCCATGATCACGGCAAGCCCGATCCTTGATGAAACGACAAAAAAACCGGTGGGCATGCGGGGCGTCATCATCGACTTAAGCGAGCGGAAACAGGCGGAAAAGGCACTCCGGGAGAGCGAGGAGTTGTTCCGTACCCTCTTCAACAATGCCAGCGACGCGATCTATCTCCACGAGATGCAGCCGGACGGGAAGCCCGGGCAGTACATCATGGTCAATGATATCGCCTGCACCCGGCTTGGGTATTCACGCGGGGAACTCTTACAGATGTCGCCATTCGATGTCGTGTCCGTCGCCCATACCCGGAGCATGGCGGAGATCTCCCGCGAGATCCGGAAGACGGGGCAGGCAACGTTCGATGCCGTTCACCGGAAAAAGGACGGGGGCGAATTTGCCGTTGAGGTCAATTCCCACCTCTTCGAGCTCCAGGGCCGGCAGGTGTCGTTATCCATTGCCCGTGACATCACGGAACGCAAGCAGATGGAGGATGCCATACGGGCAAGCGAGCAGCGACTGCATGCCATCATCGACGGTTCTGCCATCCCGCTCTTTGTCATCAGCCAGAACCATGAAGTGATCTACTGGAACCGGTCGCTTTCCCGGTACACGGGAATTGCTGAGGCCGACATGCGGGGAACAAAAGAGACCTGGAAGGCCTTTTACGCCATGCCGCGCCCGGTCATTGCCGATCTCCTGATAGACAACAACCTTGTTGCACTGGATGAATGGTACCAGGGAAAATGCACGGAATCAAAGCATACCCCCGGTGCCTTTGAGATAACCGAGTTCTTTCCCACAATCGGGAAAAACGGCACCTGGCTGCACTGCACGGCAATCGTGATCCGCGATGAGAGGGGAGACGTTATCGGCGCTCTTGAGACGCTTGAGGACGTTACCGAGCAGCGCAAAGCCGAAGAGGAACTCACTGGCAGCGAGACGTACCTCAAGACGATCTTCAACTCCGTCCAGACAGCGCTCGTCATCATCGAGCCCGACACCCACCGGATCTTCGATCTCAACCCTGCCGCAGAGAGACTGATCGGGGCCGGCCGCGGGGAACTCATCGGGAAACCCTGCCAGCAGGGATTCTGTCCGGTAAAGGAGGGGCGATGCCCGGTAACCGATCTCAACCTCCGGTTTGAAAATACCGAACAGATCCTCATCACGGTATCGGGAACAAAGGTACCGGTAACCAAGACCATTGTTCCGGTCACCATCACCGGAAAACACTACCTTTTGGAGAATATCCTCGATATCACCGACCGTAAACGGGCAGAGGACGCCATGCAGAAGGCATATTTCGAGCTCGAACAGAAGGTGCAGGAGCGGACTTCTGAACTGAGCAGGCTCACCGGGGACCTCAGGAGCGAGATTGTCGAGCGGAACCGGGTCATGGAAGCCCTCAGGATAAGCGAAGAGAAGTACCGGTCGCTCGTGGAACAGACCAACGACCTTATCTTCCATATCGATACGGATGGGCTCATCACGTATATCAGCCCGAATATCCACGCGATCCTGGGTTTTCGTGACACCGATGTCATCAAAAAGAGCCCCACCCTGTTCATGACCGAGGCCAGCCGGCCGGCTTTTGCGAGGCTGCACGAGCACAATATCAGCCAGAAGACTGCCGTATCAGGCATTGAACTCTCGTTTGTCGATGCCGGCGGGCAGGTGCATGTGTTTGAGATCAACGGAACTCCCCATACCGACTCTTCCGGATCCTTCATCGGATTTTCAGGAATTGCCCGCGACATCACGTATAAAAAGGCCCTGCAGGACGAGATCTCTGCATCGTTACAGGAGAAGGAGATCCTCTTAAAAGAGATTCACCACCGGGTCAAGAACAACATGCAGGTGATATCGAGCCTGCTCAACCTGCAGGCAAAGATGGTCAAGGACGAGAAAAGCCGGGATGCGATCAAAGAGAGCCAGAACCGCGTGATGTCGATTGCGCTCGTCCACGAGAAACTCTACAAATCAAAAAGTCTTGCCCAGATCGATTACAGCGAATATATCCGGAAGGTGGCCCAGAACCTGCTCGACTCGTATAATATTCTCCCCGACAAGGTGGAACTGGCCGTTGAGGCAGACGAGATCGTTCTGCCGATCAGCAAAGCGATCCCCGTCAGCCTGATCGTCAACGAGCTCCTCTCCAATTCCCTCAAATACGCATTTCCCGGTGACCGGAAAGGAACCGTCGGGATCATCTTCAAAAAGGAGGGGGACCGTCATCTCCTCACGGTCTGGGACAATGGCGTTGGCCTCCCCGCCGGGTTCGCGTGGGATAAGACCGAGACGCTGGGTCTCCAGCTCGTGACCTCCCTTGTGGGACAGCTGGCCGGCACCATCGAATTTGCGGGTGACAACGGGTGTAAATTCAGGATAGCATTTACGGTAGATACTGGAACAGGTGAAGAACATGGGTGATACAAAAATTCTTGTGGTTGAGGATGAGGCGATAACCGGCATGGATCTCCGGCGGAGCCTGGTCGAGATGGGCTATTCGGTTGTGGCGATTGCAACGACCGGCGAACTTGCGGTGCGAAAGGCAACCGAGCTGCACCCCGACCTGATCTTAATGGATATCATGCTTGCTGGAAAGATGAACGGGATCGAGGCAGCAGAAGAGATCAAACGGGAGCTTCGCATCCCGGTGGTCTATCTCTCGGCGTACAGCGATGACTCGTTCCTGGCAAAAGCCAAGCTCACCGAGCCCTTCGGGTATATCTTAAAGCCGTTCCGGGAACTGGAACTCAAGACCACCATCGAGATGGCGCTGTACAAGCATGCCATGGAGCACGCGCTCCGGGTCAGCGAGGCGACCACCCGCGTCCTCCTGAATGCCACCGATGACATCCTCTTCCTTGCCGATACCAACGGGCGCATCCTTGCAGCGAATGAGTCCCTGGCACACCAGTCGAAAAAATCCGTCAGTGATCTCACCGGGACCAACACGTCCAGCCTTGTCACGCAGGGTATCCTCTCCTCGCGGATGGCGGGCTGGAACGTGAACATCACCCATAAAAAACCCGAACACTTTGAGGAGGAGTTCCAGGGCAGGTGGTTTGATACAACCGTCTATCCCATCATCAATCCCGCAGGAGACGTGGTATTGTTTGCAGTCTATATCAGGAACATCTCATCCAGCAAGAAGACCGAAGAACAGACCCGGCTCAACGAGGAGTTCTTCCGGTCCTTGATCGAGGACACTTCAGACATCATCGCCATCCTGAACCGTGACGGCACGATACGGCACGAGAGCCCGTCCATCAACCGGACGCTGGGCTATTCGGCAGAAGATCTGATGAACAAACCCCTCTACTCCATCATCCCCGACCACGATGTGGAGGCGGCACGGGAGATCGTTACGGGAATTCTTGAAAGCCCGGGGATGGTCCGGCCGATCCGGCTGATGCTTAAGAAGAAAGACGCCAGCACCTGCATTATGGAAGGGATCATCAGCAACTTATTCG
>JBFYKS010000183.1:0-5359 GCA_041305785.1 Methanoregula sp.
CCTGTGTGGATGTCCAGATCACATCAGGGATATTCTCAATGAGCCTGCGGTACCGCTCCTCGCTCACCTTCTCGCTCTCTATTGCCGCATTGAGCGTTGATACCATGGTGTTGACGCTCTCTCCAAGCACAACGAACTCGTGCCCGATTGCCGGTGGCGCAATGGTGTGGTCAAGATCGCCCTTTGCGATCCGGTTGACATCCGAGACGATCTGGTATACCGGCCGGGCAAGGAAGCGGGCAAGGATGATGGCGGCAATGATGCCGATGAGCACCGCAAGCAGCGCGACGATGAAATGGGTGATGAGCAGGTTATTGAGCTGCTTCTGGATGAGCGTGGTGTCGTACGTGATCCGGACAATCCGGCTCACATCGGAGCCATACCGGTTGTCCAGGAGATCTACAAACAGGTAGGTTGTCCGTATGCCTTCCGCGGGACTTTCCCGTTCCATCCCTGTCCGCGTGGAGATGATCCGGTCGAGATCTGCCTCAGTGTCCGCGTCCGGTAGCGGTGCGGTACGGTTGACCGGTCTTTTGGTCATGTCATAAATCGCGACATCCTTCACAAAAGGATTGAGGTATACGATCTGGTCGATATTTTTCTGGTAGGATTCAAATGAATGCTGCTGGTCGTAGAGGGGCCCGGTCAGGCCGAGCTCGAAGATATACTTATGATCGGGTGTGGGCATGTACGCGTACTTGCGGAGGTCGCCCGTGGTGATCTCGCTGACCACCCGGTCCGAGAAATATCCCTCTGAATTCCGTATCCCAATCAGGTACCGGGAAAAATAGGGGACCGTACGGAAGTCCAACCCGAGGTCCGGGCTGAAGGTCGTGAACTCGATGACATTCGATTCATTGATGATGTAAAGGTCGACATTCCCGCCAATCTCCTCCTTTATTGCTTCGAGATCCATCCTTGCCGGATCGCGTCCAGCCTGCTCGTACCCGGTCATGAACACCGAGAACCCGGTCATGAGTTTCTCGTTCTGGCTGTCATCGAAGAGCCGGAACCCGGCATCGATGATCTCGACCGACTGGATGATGTTTCTCTCGGTCTGGGCCTGCAGGAATGCCGCGTTCTGCTCGTAGTTCTGTTTTGCCTGGAGGTAATCGGTGATCGTGATCCCCATGGCGACAAAGACCACGAGGAGTATCATGGAGACGAGCAGGTAATGCGAGAACGGCCGTTGCTTGTCCGGTGGCGGAAGATGATCCATGGCTGGTAACCGTTTTTTAAGGAGAATGATGAGATAACCCGGAGTTGCAACCCGGGCCGTGAGCGTACGGGAATGGGTTTTTTATTCAATGATAAAATCCGTTCCCTGCAACAGGTCCGGATCACCCCAATCCGGATTCTGGTGTTCTCATCTTTTATTTCAAATTATTTATACCGGATGCTTTTGATACAGGCTGGACCGGATACCCGCCGGTACACGAAAAATGAAGATAGATCGGCAGAAGCAGTCTAAAGAAAGCCCGCGCTCACGGGAACAGCGATACGAACAGGCAAGGGATACGATCCCCGGGAAAGGAAAAAATGAATGAATTTATGAAATTAGAACCGGGGTTTCCGGTGCTTCGGGAGGCAGTCACGGCAATAAACCGGGCGGCCTTCGGTCGGCTTGAACGGAACTTCGCATTCTTTTCCGCAGTCTGAACAGGTGCATTTTGTCATTTCACGCGGGCCGCCGAAGTCTCTGGGACCCCTGCTGCCACCATAATTATTCGATCCGAACATAATGTTTTCTCATACAGTTTTATGTATAACTGTGCTACAATATGCGCGCTCAGAGTATAATAAACAGTCTGTTGGTGCACCCCAGAATTACGGATTTACCATACCGTCAGTTGCCCGCCCGCTCCACCGCCATATCAGCAATTATCCCGGCCGGAATGACCATTGCCGGTATCACCAGGTACCGCAACCCGATCCCGGTGGCGTAGTCGCAGGGTGGCATTCCCATCAGTCCTACAAGCACAACAAGATCGAGGGCCCAGTTCATCGCAAGCCAGACGGCCCCGGTGATTGCGGCCTCGCGCGCAAATGATCCCGGGACAACAGCAAAGAACCAGACAAGGAGTATCGCGGCGGTCAGAGAACCCACAACGATCATGAGGGATTTGAAGAGCATCTGGTTAACAACAAGGGTTCCGTCCATGCCAAAGAAGGGAATTGAAATCAGAAACGGAATGAGCCAGGTGAGAAATCCCGCAATGAGCCGCCGCCCCCACAGCGAGCCGGTTATCTGGCTGGTCATCAAAGAAGGGTTTCTTGGGGCGAATTATCAAAGGTTCGGATCTGCCCCGCAGCAGAGTTCGCGCCCTTTGCGGGAGATTAGCTGTTCCGGATCTCGTTGTACAGGATGACCAGCGAGAGGCTGATCAGGTTTGCCGTTGTTGCCAGGTACCACAGGACCATCTCGGCGCGGTCGAGCAGGGTAATCCACCCGAGCCAGAGCATTGCGCAGATGATGGAGAACGTGATGAGGGTATCTACGGCAAGAAAGACCAGCGGTTTGTTGAAGATCCGGCCGAGTTGGGCGATCGTGCAGAACTCGGAGAGTGGTTTTTTATGGGCCAGGTCAAAGAGCGACCGGCTGATATTCATGAAGAGGTCGGCAGTTGCCCAGACCACCACGGCCCCGCCAAAGAAAAAGAGCCCGGTGTCCCCCCCTGTACCGAGCCGGAATGCCGTGATCCCAAAGAGGAGCTTGAAGATGCAGAACGGGATCCCGATGGTGAGGCTCAAAAATACCGGCCGGGTGAAGAACCGCTGGATCGCGTCCGCCTCGCGTGCGGCTGTGCATGTCCCCCCTTCTGCTGGTTTCCGTGACATGATGAAGTAGCCGTCCTCTCCGGTACTGGATTTTTGTGGGCACAGGTATTAAGGGATATGCTCCCCGTGCGGCATAAGGCTGCGCGGTATGATGAGGCACAACCCAGATTAATAAGCAGGAACAATGGATCAGGCACATCAATACCAAAGGAATGCTATCATGGGAATCTTTGACAAACTCACCGGAAACAAGCCTGTAACGCTCAACCCGAAATCCGCGCTGGTCCTCTCGGCCATCACGGTCATTGCCGCAGATGGCGTCATTGACGAGGCCGAACTCAACGATCTTGCCAAGATCGTCCGGGGCGACCGCACGTCCATCAACAATGCCATGGAAGTGATGAAAGCCAACAAGTTCCCCGGCGTGATCGATATGGTTGCCGCGGTGCTGGACGAGAAGCAGAAGCTTGCCACCCTCGCCATCCTCTGCGACCTTGCCATGGCAGACGGGATCCTTGCCGGCGAAGAGAAGATCGTCCTCGAGATGTACCGGGAGAAGTTCGGTGTCAGCGAGGATGCCTTACGGCCGGTCATCGAGACCATCGCGCTCAAGAACAACTTTGCGATCTTCTCGTAATCTCTTATCTTTTTTTACCGGTTGTCCCTGAAGCAGAGCAGAGCGGCAAGCACTGCGCAGACTGGTGGCAGAAGTCCTGCGGGTGCATGGGTTGTCGGGAGCGGTTCGGCCGTTTTTGTGGTGGGGGGGACGGTCTCCTGCGTTGACGGGGGCGGGGTTGCAGTGACGAGTACCGTCACGACTTGGGTGACTGCGGCCGGCTGGCGGGTCGGCTCTTCTGTAATGATCACCATGCCGGGCGCCTTCCTTGAGTATACATTGATGGCGACATCCAGGTTGTCACGGTCAACCGAGTCCGGGTTCTCGGCCCTGACCGAGTAGGACCGCAGGCCGGTATAGAGTGATGTCTGGAACTCAACGACAATCTGGCCATCCCTGTTCGTTCTGGCAAGTGCATAGTAATTGGTATTGGACATTGCTGCGGTGGCAGGCGCAACATCGTCAAGGATGGTCCGCCCGTTCCCGTTGTTGTACTGGTAGGAGCCGATCGTGTAGGGCCCTCCCGCCGGATCTTTCTGGACATTCTCGATATTGTCAGCAATCACCGGCGGCTGGTCGTACTCCTCTCCGGTCATCGTGGACGTCCGGGGCAGCCAGATGTAATACGAGGTGTTGGGCATCCCGGTGATGGTTGCCGTGAACCGGCTCCCCCGGGTCAGGGTGTCGTCAATGGACTGTTCCGCGGTCTTGACGGCATACGCCGGCATGGTGGCAAGCAGGGCAAACGCCAGCAGCACGAGCAGGGTGAGGGGAAGGAAGCGGGACTTCATGAAGATCTTTCCTCCGGTAATGTGGGATACTTGGGACATTTGCCGTTCCGGATTAAATAATGCAGTACTGCTGCCCGGGACCTTCCGCAGCAATGACTTTATGGGTGCCGGCACGCATCTCCTCCTTGTGGTGATCCGCATGGCAAACCCGTTTGAATTACATCTGGTACCGGTAAAAAAGCCTGATGAGGTCAATTTCATTCTCGGCCAGTCGCATTTCATCAAGACTGCCGAGGATATCGCAGAGGCCGTCACCGGTTCTGTCCCGCAAGCGAAGTTCGGGCTCGCGTTCTCGGAAGCCTCGGCCGAATGCCTGATCCGGTGCGAAGGAAATGATGATGAACTTGTAGCGCTGGCGCAGGAGAACGCGGCCCGGATTGCGGCCGGTCACTCGTTCATCCTCTTTTTGGAGAACTGCTACCCGGTCAATGTCCTCAATGCGATCAAAGGTCTGCAGGAAGTATGCAGTATCTACTGCGCCACGGCAAATCCCGTGGAAGTCGTGGTTGCCGAATCCACGCTCGGCCGGGGGATTATGGGGGTCATCGACGGCCTGAAGCCCCGGGGCATCGAAGGCCCGGCCGATGTTGCCGCCCGGCGCGAATTTTTGCGAAAATTCGGATACAAGCGGGGATGAGGGGGCCGGTATCCCGCTGCCCTCCTTTTCTCGTTACCCGTCTCCTTTATCTCCCGGGAGCGGATTACTGATTATGTCACCGCGAAAGCCAATCCCGAAAAGTACGGTGAATGATGCGGCCCCGACAAAAGGGTCCGGCATGGACCGGGACCGTCATCTTGAGGATGCCCGTCATCATCCTCTCGACCACCCGCTGCCACACCCGCCCCACAAGCCGCAAAAAAAAGCCCCGCTGAAAAAGAAACATACGCCCCACACCCGCCCGCACGAAGAGGAGCTGGGTCCTCACACCAACAAACCCGGCCCCATAAAGCCGGCACCAAAACTCACCCGGACCGGTAAGAATCAGCCTTAAGGAACGTTCAACCGTATCCTCTTTTTTTGTTCTTCTCCCCCCGCCCCTCCTGGCTTCCCGCGAATCAAAACGTACTGCACCGTCAGGCTCTGGCGCACCACAATTTTGGTGCGTTTTTTGTTTTTCATCAGCCCGGGCCGGGTTGATGCCCGTTTTTTTCCTGCGTCTTGGTGTCCTTTGTT
>JBFYKS010000184.1:0-6262 GCA_041305785.1 Methanoregula sp.
TCGGTCACTTTCTTCGGGATACCTGCAAGCCTTGCAACATGGATACCATAACTCTTGTCCGTTGCCCCGGGTATGAGTTTCCGGAGAAAGACCACTTCGTCTTTTGTCTCCCGGACCGCGAAATGGTAGTTCTTCACCCGTTTTTGGGTCCCTTCAGCAGTGATCAACTCGTGGAAGTGGGTGGCAAAGAGGGTTTTTGGCCCGGTGTTTCTCTTTCCATGGAGATACTCTAAGACGGCCCTTGCAATCGAGCAGCCATCCGCCGTGCTCGTCCCCCGGCCGATCTCATCAAGGATGACAAGGCTTTTGTCTGTCACGTTGTTGAGGATATTTGCAAGTTCCAGCATCTCGACAAAGAAGGTGCTCTGCCCGCTGGCAAGGTCATCGAATGCGCCAACCCGGGTGAAGATCCGGTCGATGATCCCGATGCTGGCATGCCGGGCCGGAACAAAACTGCCGGCCTGCGCCATGATACAGATGAGGGCTGTTGCCCGCATGTAGGTTGATTTCCCTGCCATGTTGGCACCCGTGATGATGAGGATCTGCGTATCGCTACCCGAGAGATCGGCATCGTTTGGCACAAAGCCCCCGCGGACACCCTGCTCCACGACCGGGTGCCGCCCGTCGCGGATCATGAGTCCGTCCCCGTTGTCAAGCCGCGGGCGCACGTAATTCCTGGTCTTTGCCACCTCGGCAAGAGCCGCGCTGACATCGAGTACCGCGATACCGGAAGCGATGGTCTGCAGGTCAGGGACGCGTTTCCGCAGGTTATTGAGAAGATCCCCATAGAGTTCGCGTTCGAGCGAGAGGACTTTCTCGTCGGCATTGGTGATGATCGCCTCCTTTTTTTGGAGTTCCGGAATGGTGTAACGTTCCCCGGTAGCGGTGGTCTGCTTTCGTTCGTAATGTGCCGGGACCAGCGGGAGGTTGGGTTTTGTGATGTCGATGTAATACCCGAAGATCCGGTTATACCCGATCTTGAGCGACTTGATCCCGGTCTTTTCCCGTTCCGTTTCCTGTAACTGAACGATCCAGTCTTTGCCGGAGTGAAGTTCGGTGGCGATCTCATCAAGTTCAGCGGAGTATCCCCGGCGGATGACCCCGCCGTTCCTTGCGATTGCGGGGGGATCATCCACGATTGCATTGCGGATGAGCGCGATGGTCTCGGGAAGTTCACGGATATCTGATAATGCATTCCTGACAAGATTTGGGAGATGAGAAGGATCGGAACCGGTCAGGGTATGCCTGAGATCCGGCAGGGCAGCAAGAGAGTCGGCCAGTGCAATGAGATCCCGCGGCCCGGCGTTCCCATAGGATACCCGTGCGGCAATCCGTTCGATATCGGTAAACCGGGCAAGCGTTGCGATAAGGGCAAGCCGGGTGGTGGTGGTATCTGCAAAATATTCCACGGCATCCAGCCGTTCCTCTATTGTCGCAATATCCAGGAGCGGCCGGACCAGCTGGTCATGGAGGAGCCGGCTGCCCATCGGGGTTTTTGTCTGGTCAAGACAAAAAAAGAGCGTTTGGCCTTTTGCACCGCCACGGATGCTCTCGGTCACTTCAAGGTTGCGCAGTGTGATGGCATCGAGCACCATAGACTGGGACGATGAACGGGTGGAAATCCCGGTGATATGGGCAAGCGGGGATTGCTGCGTCTCCTGCGCATACGCGAGTGCAGCCCCGGCAGCCCCGACTGCAGCCGGGTCATCGCAGCCATAGCCGGCAAGGGATGCAACGCTGAAATGTGAACACAGCATCTTTGTGGCACGCTCAGTGCCAAACGCCTCGTCACGGAACCGGGAGACAAGAATCCTCAGCCGTCCGATCTTTTCTGCAAGTTGTGCCGGGACGCTGGAAGGAAGGATGCATTCCGCCGGGTGGTAGCGGGCGATCTCGGACATGAGGTTCTGCAGGGTCTCGTCGTGATTAAGCGTTGAGACAAAAAAATCCCCGGTTGAGATGTCCAGAAATGCGCACCCCCACCCCTTTCCTCTGGCATCAGGGCAGAGCGCCATGAGATAGGTTGCCGATGCGGAACCCAGCATGGAGGGATCGATGACGGTGCCCGGTGTGATGATCCGCGCGAGTTCGCGCCTTAGGATCCCTTTTGTGGTCTTTGGATCGTCAACCTGTTCAACTACGGCAACCTTGTAGCCTTTTCCCACCAGTTTTGCAATGTACCCATCAGCAGCGTGATAGGGAACCCCGGCTAGGGGGATTTTTGTCTCTCCGCTTTTGGATCGCGAGGTGAGGACGATATCCAGTTCCCGTGCGATAAGTTCGGCATCGTGGTAAAAGGTCTCGTAAAAGTCCCCAATCCGGAATAACAGCACCGTGTCCGGATGCTCGTTCTTGAGATCCTGGTACTGGCGCATGACCGGAGACAGACGCAAACCAGCTGTATCGTCTTCCTTTTTCCTTTGACCAGTCGCAGATGCCATACCGTTAAAAGGTAGCCTTTTGGATCAATTAATACCGATCTTACTGCATTCTGGTATTACTGCCTTGCCCGGGAAAACCCGTACAGGAGAATGAGCGGCAAAGAGATGAGGAGCGCGATTAAGCCATACACCAGCCCGAGGGTGAACCCGATCTCAAGCAGGCGCAAAAATTCTGCCAGGATCCCGATCGCCACCGGTATCCCGCTCAAGAGAACCATGATGCCGGCAAGGGTCAAAAGAAAGATACCTATAGCAGCATTTTTCATATCCTGGCGGCTTGGGGACACAGAAAGGATGAGGCTTGTTGTCAGGTAGATGTACAGGAGAAACCAGCCATTGAACTGCAAAACGAGATTGGTATGGAACGTGTCAATGATCTTACTGCCCAGTGTCAGGAATGCCTCAAAGGATGCAATGGTCGGGGGAAAGACCGGAAAAGTACAGCCAAGAAAGGTTAAAAAAACCCAAGTAACCCCGGAGAGGACGAGGGGGATGACAAAGAGCGGGGCAGTGCTGATGATAACATCACCCAGGTACGGGATGAGTGGACGGGTGTAGGTCACCGATCCGCCTTCCCGCGAGAAGAAGACCACGTTCTGGATCCGGGCGCCGGTGATAATACAGCCTGCCATGTGGGCGCATTCATGGAGGATCACTCCCGGGGCGCGGAGAATATAGTAAAGCGTCCTTGAGGGCATTGTCGCAGCCCAGACATGGTCAAGGACATACGAGATGGCAACCACTGTCGCACCAATCAGGAAGATGGTGACAATTCCGTCAGATTCCATGAGCAACCGTATCTACCGGATCATGGTTGCCGCTTCCTCATAAGGGTCTTCCCCTTGACCATAGGGCAAAAAAATCATCAGCGTAGCCGGTATATGATGGAGTATATGCCGGGACCCGGTTCTGCATCTTCCCCGGACGAGAAGGAGATGCACCCGTTCAATCACCTGCGGGATGAGAAGAGCCCGTACCTCCGGCAGCATGCCAGGAATCCGGTTGACTGGTATCCGTGGGGGGATGAGGCATTTTCCCGCGCAGCACGCGAAGACAAGCCGGTCTTTCTCTCAATCGGGTATGCAACCTGCCACTGGTGCCATGTCATGGCCCGCGAATCATTTGAAGACGATGCGGTAGCCGCCATCCTCAATGAAAAGTACATCGCGATAAAGGTGGACCGGGAGGAACGACCCGATATCGACAGCGTGTACATGATGGCCTGCCAGCACCTGACCGGACAGGGCGGATGGCCCCTTTCCATCATCATGACCCCGGCAAAGGAGCCGTTCTTTGCCGGCACCTACTTTCCCCGTTTTGGGCGCGCGGGCATGCCCGGCCTGCTGGATCTCCTTTCCCGGATAGCCGGGATCTGGGCCGCACAACGCGGGGATCTTGAACAGTCTGCACGGGAGCTGGCAGAAACCCTGCGAAGCACGGCAGAGTTCCTGCCTAAAGGAAGGGTCGATTCCCGGCTCCTGGTCCGGGGATATGAGGATCTTGCACTCAGGTTCGATCCCGATTTTGGGGGTTTTGGCAGGGCACCCAAATTCCCGACCCCGACAACACTCCACTACCTGCTCCGGTACTGGAAACGGAACGGATCTGCTCCTGCCCTTGAGATGGTAACAACAACGCTTGACGCTATCTGTCATGGGGGTATCCATGATCATCTTGGGGGTGGGTTCCACCGGTACTCCACCGATGCCTCATGGCGGGTGCCCCATTTCGAGAAGATGCTCTACGATCAGGCATTGCTCCTCATCGCGTTCTCTGATGCGTGGCTGGCAACAAAAAATCCCCTGTACCGGGAAACCGCAGAAGGGATTGTCACCTGTCTCCTGCGGGATATGCAGTCGGACAATGGCGGTTTCATCTCTGCTGAAGATGCGGACAATGAGGAGGGAGAGGGGGCGTATTATGTCTGGACAGAGGAAGAGTTCAACCGGGTTCTTGGCAGGAATGAGGCTGCGCTTGCCATGCGGCATTTCGGGGCCACTGCTTACGGGAACTTTGTCGTGCCTGAAAGCGGCAGGAAGGCAAATGTTCTCTTTTTGGATCGTGCGAACCGTATAAATTCCCGGGGAGCCGGCCCACTTCCCGGAGCAGATGACGCACGGGTAAAAAATATCACAAACCGCCTCTTAAAAGCACGGAACCAGCGTCCCCGCCCGGCCCGGGATGTGAAAATCCTTGCCGACTGGAACGGGCTGGCAATAGCCGCTCTGGCACACGCGTACCGGGCATTTGGTGACCCGGCATGCCTTACTGCCGCAGAGAAGGGCATGCAGTTTGTCCGGTCACACCTGCGAACCCCGGACGGGGGATTGTTTCACCGGTACTGTGACGGCGAAGCAGCAATTCTCGCATTTGCCGATGATTATGCCTTCATGATCGCGGCACTGCTTGAGTTATATGGCGTAACTTTTTATCCCCGGCTGCTCAGCGAGGCGATCCTTCTGGATCACTACCTGACTGCCCATTTCTTTGACCCTGTCCATGGGGGATATTATTCCACTCCGGACAATGGAGATCCCCTCATCATCAGGACAAAGGAGATTTATGACGGGGCAATTCCGTCATCAAATTCCGTGATGCTGGAAAACCTCGCCACGCTGGGACTCCTGACCGGTACTATCGAATACACAGAACGGGCTTTTGCGCTTGCTGCAACCTTTTTTGCGGCTGCAAATAAAACCCCGTCTGCCTGTTCGGCATACCTGTGCGGCCTTGATCGCCTTCTTGGTCCGGCAACCTGTATTGTCATTGCCAGTGAGGGCAGGACACCTGACCTTATGGAGATGATTTTGGAAGTCTGGCACCGGTATCTCCCTGCGGTCACCCTTATCGTGCGAACCCCGGGACCCGTGTCCGGGGATCTTGATCGTCTTGTCCCCTTCACCCGCACGATGATTCCCCGGGATGGGAAAACAACGGCATACCTGTGCCACGGGACAACCTGTTCTGAACCGGTCACAAGAGTTAAAGATCTTGTGGCGCACCTTGATGGGAAAAGAGGGGGATGATTACAGGTTCTTTAATGAAACAATATCCTTGACACCGGCCAGTTTCCAGACAAGAGACCGTTCTTCCTCGGCAATGGCAACCGGTGCGTCCATGGGCGAGTGCCCAAGTGCTGCCATGATATTGCAGGAGAGGTTGCGTTCCACAATGAGATCGACAAATTTCTCCCGGATGAGTTTCTTCTCGATCGAGTCGTGAACCTCCTCCAGGTAGCCATGCAGGGTAACAAAGGTGTAGGAGGAGAGGTCTTTGGTATATTTCTCGATCTCGACAGCAGCATAGGGGCTTTTTCTGAAGTACTCGATCTTCTTCCCGTACTTGGTTGAGAGGAAGTAGAGGAAGGATCCGTCGAACACGTAGAGGAATGGTGCAATGTAGGGATATTTTTCGCCCTGGAATGCAATGCGGCAGACATATCCCCGCTCGATCAGCTTGTCGTATTCAGCCTTGTCCGCCCGGGGAATCTTGATGATATCCATGGATTCTCACACTTCGTTCCCATGGAGGAATGATAAATCTTTTGAAATGAGACGGGAAAAACGCGCAGGGACAGGTCCCCTGTTCACGTGAAAAACCGTTGATTGTTTTCCTGTTCTGCAGAAACACGCATGAACGGGAGTTCACCCCCCTATAATGAAAATCGCGGGGGTTCCGATAATAGAGATGGGTTCAACCACCAGATACTTTTTAGGAGATTAATGATCTGGATTGCCGTCCACAAAAAAACCGAAGTGGGGCCGCCCCGCAGGGCGCCTGTGCGGCGGCTTCAATGAGCGGTATTCCTGGTACGGTAATCT
>JBFYKS010000185.1:0-4109 GCA_041305785.1 Methanoregula sp.
CGGTGTATGTGGTTGCCTCCCCGCTCGACCGTCTCCGGTTCAACCCGCAGGAGACGGCGGTTGCAGAGATCAGTTTCGCCCCGGCAGAACGTCCTGCGGCAGAAAGCCCGGTCCCCCCATGGGTATTGGTGATTGCGCTCGCAATCGCGGGCATCGTTTGCCGGACCGTGGCACGAAGGGAATGATCGTGCTGCCGCCCGGATTCCTTTTCTTCTCCTGGTTGATCAGCCCACCGGTGAACGGACCTTCAGGATAATTTCTGGTCAAAAGAGCGGGTGCAGGACTTGCCGGATTTGATGTGATGTGACTGCCCCGCATGCCAGGATCGCCAGGGGTCACGTGGGTACAGTTGTCATTGCAATGCAGGGGTCCGGAGGATGCGGGATCGTATCGAATATTGCCTTGGTTCATCCTTAAAAAAAAGGGAGATGACTCCGCTTTAGAGTACACCTTCATGCAGGTGACATGCAGTCCTGGTCCCACGTGTACCCATGCGACCCCCTAAACCAGGTTCCGGTTTTTACCGGAATCCACACATTTTATGACGTGAACGTCCAGTAAATGCGGGGATGGGCAGGTGGGGGGGTCGCACGGGTACAATTTTTTTTTGCCGCCGGGTCAGCGTAACCAGGTACGGAAAGCCGGGGATTGCGCAGGAAGGTCCGGAGTTAAGGGTTTGTAAAAAAAAGGAGGAAAAAGTTACTCGCGCCGTACCCTGACCGACTGCGCATGGGCGTGGAGACCCTCGGCAGTAGCGATCGTCTCAACGATATCCCCGATCGCTTCCAGGCCGTCCCGGTCGAGCATCTCAACTGATGCGGTCTTGCAGAAGTGCTGAACATCGAGACCCGAGTACATCTTCGAGTAGCCGGCAGTCGGGAGGCAGTGGTTGGTACCGACCGCATAATCCCCGCAGGCAACTGCGGAGTATTTCCCGACAAAGATGGCCCCGGCGTTCCTGACCCGGGTCACGACCGAGAGCGGGTCAGCGACCTGAATGGAGAGATGTTCAGGGGCAACCACATCGGAGGCTGCACAGGCTGCGTTGATGTCGTCAACAATGGTGTAGCCCGAGTTCTTGAGCGCCTCCACAATGATCTCCTTCCGTGGTGCTTCAGCAACCATCTTTTTTATCTCTTCTCCTACTTTTGCGGGAAGTGTCTTGTCGGTGGTGATGAGGATGCAGGCAGCGTTCGGGTCATGCTCAGCCTGCGCCAGGACATCGGCTGCAACGATCCGGGGGTTTGCCGTGGCATCCGCAATGATCCCGATCTCGCTAGGGCCGGCCGGGAAGTCGATCTCGGCATGCTCCCGGAGCATCATCTTGGCAAGCGTGACATAGATGTTGCCGGGCCCGACAATCTTCTGGACGGGACGGATGGACTCGGTCCCGAGTGCCATTGCCGCGATTGCCTGGGCCCCGCCGGCGTTGTAGATCTCGGTCACACCGGCGATATCCAGGGCAACAAGCGTCAGGGGCTTGATGGGTGGCGGCGAACAGGCGCAGACTTCCTTCACACCGGCCACCCAGGCCGGGACCGCACACATCAGGGCTGACGAGGGGTAGGCGGCCCGCCCGCCGGGCACATAGATACCCACACGGTTGAGGGCCGTGGTCTTCATGCCAAGGACGATGCCTGGCTCCATCTCCTGCAGCCAGAGATCCTTGGGTTTCTGGAGTTCATGGAAGCGCTCGATCCGGGCATGGGCTTCGACAAGAGCCTCGATAACCTCGACATCCACGTCATCATAGGCAGCCTCGCGCTGCTCTTCAGATACCGCGATCTCTTCAAGATCACAGTACTTCTTTGCCAGATCGCGGAGTGCTGCATCCCCCTCGTTCTGCACCCGCCCGATGATCTCCGTGACGGTCGTACGTGCATCCTCGAGGCTCGTCTTCCGGGCGCCAAGCCATGCATCAATCCCGACTTCCTTCCACATAGTGCGAATATCTTTGAGCAGGAAGGTTGTTAAGGTTTCGCTGTCGGAAAAACCGGGGGCGGGATCGTGATTTTGGAGATTGTGATGCTCCGGTTTTTATCTGAAAAGCACGTACCAGAATAACCAATGGATACCCATGACCACGATAAGATAAAGACCGCTGATGAACAGCCCGTGTACGAGAGGATTTTCGAATCAGCACTCTGGAGCTCCCGGCTCATCGTCATCCTTGCGGTAATCTTCGGGACAATCAGTTCGATGCTGCTCTTCATCTCCGGATCCGTTGAGATCCTCGCAAGCATCTCCCACTCGATCCACCTCTTCCCCATGGAGATCGAATATACCGCCCTGCTCAGCGGTATCATTGGCGGCGTTGACCTGTACCTGATCGGCATGGTGCTCCTGATCTTCAGTTTTGGCATATACGAACTCTCCATCTCAAAGATCGACATTGCACGGAGTTCGGAGTCCTACCATACCCTCCTTGAGATCTCCAACCTTGACGACCTCAAGAACAAGATCATCAAGGTCATCATCATGGTCCTCATCGTCAGCTTCTTCCAAAGGGTGCTCTCGATGCACCTGACCTCAGCCCTTGACATGCTCTTCATGGCAGTCTCCATCGCAGTCGTCTGCATCGGGGTCTTCTTTCTCCAGAAAAACAAGGTGTGAGATCCGGTATCCTTTTTTTCCTCCCTGAAGGATTATTATTCAGGTAACCCTTTTTTCAGGTAATTTCAGGTTATTAGTCAATCCTTTTTTTCGTGATTGGAGGTACCTGGCAACCGTTCCAGTGGAAATGAAGGGGTATAAAAGGATGATCAATTTGCCGGATTGGAAATCGGTTGCGCCATCAGGCCGCATTGGCAAAAAAACGCACGGCCTCTACAAAAAAAACCCGGAAAAATCGGCCGGTTCCGGGATGGCATCACCCATAAGGGATATTGCTGTTAAGAACGCAATAGAAAACAACAGAATGTGGTTTCTTATGGGCAGCCCGTATTTGAGCACGAATGAAACGATCGTCCTTTCAGCGCATGACCTCATCATCAACACGGTATCCGCTGAGGCGATCCTCACCAACCAGCGCCTGATGCTCGTGGACAGGACCCACCCCCGGATCCTCCCGCAGGACATCCAGTTTACCGCCATCGAAACCGTCACGATCGGGGATGACACCGGAAACGATCCGGTCCTCTCCCTCTCCATTGTCACACCGGACGGGACCCGGCAGCCGCTTGCGGTCGTCTTTCCAGAGAAGCCAAGAACGGAGCGGACTGCCGAGCGCGATGAATGGGCAGCACGGATCCGTGAACTGAGCATAACAGCGCAGGAAGAAACCGGTGTGCTTGCCATGGAACTGTCCCCCCCATGGGTTCCCGGTCCGATTCCGGAGGAAACCGGAGCCGGTGACGCAGAAGCAGTTATCCCGGCAGGCACCCGTTTCAAGGGCCCGTCACTCTCCGAACGCAGGAGCCGGGCAGCGGGTGCCTCGAAAGCCCGCACGATAGGGATTGTGGCTGCAATACTGCTCATCATTGCTGTAGTCGCGGTGGCGTTCATCTTCTATGCCCCGGCTTTTACTCCCCAGACACTGCCTCCCGCAACAACTCCACAACCAACGCCCCAGATGACCATGCCCCCAACGCCTCCCGAAACCCCGGCACTGCCCCCGACCCCTGAAACAACAGAGGTCACCCCTGTGCAGGGGGCCGGTGCAGTTCCGCAGACCGGGGTCTGGGTGCAGGTGAAATATGACGGTAGTTACACCGGAAGCGCCGGCGCACCGGGACGCTTCCGGGAGATTACCGGCACGGGCGACCAGTTCTTCCAGCTGGCAGTCAAGGACGAGATCGTGTCTGCCGCAATCACCAAAAAGGATTATTCCGGGAACCTGCTGACCGTTGAGTTCTACAACGATGGCGAGATGGTGAAGTCCGCAACCATGACCAAGCCCGGCGGAACCCTGGAGATGAGTGTCAACCTCAAGACATCATAACCCCCCGGTTCTTCTTTTTTCTGGCGATACCCTGCAGGATTCACCTAAAAAGCATATCTTCCCGGAGCGCACACGGATCTAAAGAACGGTGAAGAGGCTGGTATGAGCGGACCCTACCTGATGAGCGGTGAATCCATTGTCCTGACTACGGACAGGGTGAGTCTTGACC
>JBFYKS010000186.1:0-3843 GCA_041305785.1 Methanoregula sp.
AGCGGATCGTGCTCGCCGATACCCTGGCCGGATTGAAACTCACCCGCGAGCAGCTCATCGAGATCGGGATCCTGATCGGTACGGACTTCAATGAGGGGGTCCAGGGGGTCGGGGCAAAGACTGCCTTTACAATCGTGCAGAAAGGAGAGTTTTTCCAAAAACTTGCCGAGAAGCAACCCGATTTCGACCCGGCGCCCGTGATGGAGATGTTCCTCCACCCGCCGGTTACCAATGATTACTCCCTTGAGGCAGGTCATCCCGATCCGGAAGGGATCCGGAAGATGCTCTGCGATGGCTACGACTTCTCGGTTGAGCGGGTGGACAAGGCGATGGAAGGGTTCACCGTGAAAGCCGGCCAGAAGACGCTGGAGAGCTGGTTTTAGGGCGTGAGCAGTGCTCCCGGAGAAACGGGCATGAACGGGGGGGCCGCACCAGATACAGGAAAATTCCCAAAATAATGAGAACATCCGTCCTCGCCCGCATCCTTGCGCTCCTTTTGGGGGCGGCAAGGCCCCCAATGTCGCGCAATGGTCGGGCTGCGGTAGCGATAGTGTATCATGCGAAATCTCTGTGAGACCGTCAGACGGGTGAATCCGGCTGGGGTGTTTCCATAGGGAAAAATAAAACCGTACTGAAGCCGCCGCGGGGCGCCCTCCGGGGCGGCGGCAGGGATCGCAATGGGGGTATGGGGGTCTTAACCCCCATCATTTATTCTTCCTAAAAATCCGTTTTTCATGGGAAATCCACGCTACGGAATAATTGTTGGCCCCTTTACGCCAGCCCTGCCCCCGCGGGGGCGGCAGCAGGCATCGTATATGGGGATATGGGGGCATCAGCCCCCATAAGTAATTCATAAAAATGGGCCGGTTTCAATCATCCATTTTCAGGTGCCCTTTCTCGGCCTGCTCCACAAAGGCGAGGGGCGATGAGACCCCGGTCGCCCGCATCCCCATCGCCACCCAATACAATCCATCGCAGGTTTTCACGAGAGCAGTTTTTTTAACCAACCATCTCAGAACTTCTCCGGAAACACGATCACAAACCGGGTCCCGGGCTCCTTTTCCACCTTCATCTCCCCGCCGAGCTGGTGGACGAGAACGCCAACGAGCTGCATGCCGAGGCTTGCCCTGCTCCGGGTCTCGAAATCGGGCGGCAGTCCTGCGCCGTCATCCTGCACCGTGAGGCAGAAACTATGATCGCTCTGGTGATGCAGGGAGAGCTGGAGTGAGCCCTTCTCCCTTCCGGCAAACGCATATTTTAACGAATTGGTCACCAGTTCGTTGATGATGAGCCCGCAGGGGATGGCCATGTCGAGGTTCATGTTCACCTCATCCACCTCCACACTGACATCCACCCGGGTTGCAAGCGAGTACGAGTTCATCAGGTCTGCAACAAGACTTTTGATATACTCTGCCGCATTGATGACCCCGAGATTCTTTGCCTGGTACAGTTTCTCGTGCACGAGCGCCATCGTCCTCACCCGACGCTGGCACTCGGTAAGTTTCTCGACAGCAAGCGGGTCGCTTAAGTAATTCGATTGCAATTCAAGGAACCCGGATATCACCTGCATGTTGTTCTTGACCCGGTGATGAACTTCCTTGATGACCACCTCCTTCTCGCGCAGGGAAGTCTCCAGCCGCTCCTCGTACCGTTTCCGTTCGGTGATGTCGAGATGGATCCCGACCCATGACGTGATCTTCCCGCTGGCATCGTAGTGCGGGGCCCCCCGGCTGAGCACGATGAAGGTCTTGCCGTTTGTATCAACGATGCGATACTCGTAGTCCCAGAACGAACCGGTCTGGATACACTGGCGCCAGTCGGAAATCGTCCGGTCAGAGTCCTGCCGGGGGAGCAGGTGCATCCAGCCCCGCTTTTTATAATCCCCGCTGGAAATTCCAAGCAGTGACAGGAAGGATTCCGAGAGGTATGTGAAGTTCCCCCGTTCGTCGCACGCCCAGACCCCGAAGGGGATGAGATCGCCTATCATCCGGTAGCGGGACTCGCTCTCGATGAGGGCTGCCTTTGCATGCCGGCGCTCGGTAATGTCCCGCAGGGTACTCAGAATTGCCGGGCGGCCGCCGTACTCGATTACCTTGCTGTTGACCTCGACCGGCACCGGAACGCCGTTTTTGGTCATCAGCAGGGACTCGAAGAGGAAGTGGCCCTTTGACTGGAGTTCCGTGTTCTGCGTTTGGGAGAGACCTCCTTTGGGGAGAATCCCCAGGTCTTCCAGCCGGAGCTCCTGCAGCCTCTTCACCGAGTACCCGGACTGCCGCGCCGCAATCAGGTTGGCATCAAGGATGGTGCCTGCGGGATCATGGATAAGGATAGCATCCGTTGCATGGTCAAAGAGCATGCGGTACCGGAGTTCCGATTCGATGAGGTTGTCATGGATCTCCTTTTGTTCCGAGATGTCGATTGCCGAGCAGACCATGAGGGCAGGATCCGCAGGAGACGCGGTCAGCAGCATCCAGCCTTTATTGCCATCCTTTTTCCGGTATGCCACTTCGGCCGGATCCATCGTTCTTCCGGCAGATGACTTTGCAAAAAAGAGATCCAGCTCTTTTGGGTCCCACCAGACCGTTGAGAAGTCAGCCCCGGTAAGTTCCGTGGCAGAATATCCCAGCATCTCTGCGGTACGCTCGTTGAGCTGGACGATCTTTTTTGTCCCGAAATCGAGGGTGAAGACCCCGGCAAGGGACTTGTCGTACATCTCGCGGAACTTCTTCTCCTGCTGGGAGGACTCCGTGAGCGAGGCGATGACAACGCCTACCGTGACAAAGATATAGAACCATGCGACGCTTGAGGCAAATGCCGTGATCTCAAACGGCATGAGCCAGAAGACAAGGCCAAGGTACACCCAGCCAAGGATGATCGTGAAGTAGATGGCATACCGGGGATGGGTCCGGGCAAGGAGGATGATGGGGAGGATGTAGAGGTAGGGAAAGACCTCGATGATCCCGCTCTTTAACGAGAAGAAGGTTGCAAGAATAACCTCGAGGGTGAATACCGCGATGACATAGAGCCAGAAGAGTTTCCACCACGAGATCTCTTTCATCCGATCACTTTTCCCCGTCCCTGCTTTTTTTACATGAACTGGTCTTTTCGATCAATGGCATGCGTATCTGATACTTACCGGTGGGATTATATAAATGATACCGCATTCCTGCGACGCCAGGAGGACCTTTTTTATTTGAACCGGCAGCGGGTAAAAGTGCAGGACCGTTGAAGCGGATGCCGTGCATCAGGGATCCTGCGGTCCTAAAACGATACCCCGGGGATATCATTATTATCCTTGCTCCTCCTAAGGGAGAATAACGAGCAGCAGGAAAAACCCAGAGGGTGTGAACCAGCGTGCAGGAAAAATCGGTCCTTATTGTTGAAGATGAAGGTGTCGTGGCACTCTCCATCCAGGCAGCACTGACGAAGATGGGGTACAAGGTTGTCGGGATTGCCGTGACCGGAGCAGAAGCTATTGCCCTTGCAACCGAACACAAACCCGATGTCATCCTCATGGATATCCATATCAAGGGAAATATGGACGGTATCCAGACAACCGAGAAACTGAATGAGACATCGGATATCCCGGTAATATTTTTGACTGCCTATGCCGATGACGAGACGGTCAGGCGGGCATTAAAGACGAAGTCCCACAGTTACCTGGTCAAACCCTACAATCCCCGCGAGCTCTATTCCAACATCGAGTTTGCGATCTACAAGCACCGGATGAAAGGCAGGGCCGGCTCGCACCGGGAGAATCTCGAACTCTACTTAACCAAAAGCAGTGGCGCCGGGCTCATCATCGATATGCAGAACCGGATCGTCTTTGCCAACTCTGCTGCG
>JBFYKS010000187.1:0-2503 GCA_041305785.1 Methanoregula sp.
AAGAAAAACCGGTCATTGAAGCCGCCGCGGGGCGCCCTCCGGGGCGGCGGCCGTTCATCACATTCGGGAGTAGTAGAGCAGTTTGCTCTCATCATCACATCAAAGGATTTCATCAGGGCCCTTTTTTTGGAATTACTTCTGCGGTTTAACACACTCCCACTTCTCAAAACGATAAAGACTGCCGACCAATGAAGCCCAGTTCTGTCGGATTCATTTACCCGTCATCCACTATGGATTATGCATTTTTCATTCCTGAACCGGGATACTACCTTGCTATCGCACCGGGAATAGCCGACAAGCGAAGCACAGCTCAAAAGCGATTCACCCGTTGGGCGATTCCATCACAAAAAGAGAGATAAATCCGGTTGCCTATCCGCGGCTCCGGTACGGGCTCAGAACATCATTGGTCTTCTTGTAATCGCCGTTGTCGAACGTGATGTAGACAACCACGCGGTCGGTCTGCTTCGTGCCTTCGATTTCAACCGATGCACCCTTGTTTGGCGGGATTGTACCAGTCTTCACATCCCCGTTGGCAAGGTACACCGTGACATCGATCTTCTTGACATGGATCTGACCCATCCCCCCGTCAAATTCGACCGGGATCTTTCCAGCATAATCCTTCTCCTTGACTTTCACCGAAACCACGTTCTGGCTCGGCAGCGTGTCTGTCGGGGAGGGGATGAGATTATCCGGGGCAGTTGCTGCAGGTGAAGCCGTACTTCCGGCAGGCGCTGCTGTTGCCGGATTTGCCGTGCCAGGAGTTGCAGGACTGCCGGTACAGCCGGCAAGGATTACGGCGGTGCAGATGAGAAATACCAGGACACAGTAGGATCTGATTTTCATACAGGAGAACTGCGAGCCCGGGTTATTTGAGTATTGTGATCGATAAATAAAATGACCCGGTCAGGACGTATCGCATTCAACCGTACCATCATCCCCGTTGACGGTGACGCGTGTGCCGTCTCTGAGCGCACCCGGCAGATCTTTTATCCTGTCCACCATGGGGATCCCGCCGATGATTGCGCCGGTGGCGATGATGGGTTCTGCTTCGGCATTGATGATGGCAGCCGGTGCATGGCCGTTCCGGCTTAACGCATAGAGGACATAGGAGCCCACCGTGGATCCCTTCCCGTACGGGAACACCAGCACCGTTCCCGCAATGGATCTCCCGTTCAGCGGGTGACCTTTCTCAACAATGATGCCGGACTCCGGGTCCACGCCCGAGAGAAACGAGATGGGCGCAGGGCTGATCAAAAGCGGCCCGCTCCCCGTCCCGCGTGCAATGCCTCTTCCTTTGTATAGCAAAATCACACCACATAAATGGTTGAAAGTGAAGATATAAGATTGATATGGAAGAGACTGCCGTCAATAATTCAGCATCTTCATCAGAGCTCAAATACCAGATCCAGCTCAACGAGCTCGAAGCAGCCATGCTCGACCTGAAGGTGAAGGTTGATGATCTCACCAAGGAGAACGGCCAGCTCAAGCGCGAGAACAACCAGCTCAAGCGGATGCCCCTCTTTGTCGCCGTTGTTGTCGATATCCTCGAGAACGGCGAGATCTATCTCCGCCAGCAGGGCAACAACCAGGAGTACTTAACCCATGCTCCCGAAGACCTCCGCCCGCTCTTAAAGCCGGGTGCGAAAGTTGCGGTGAACAACGCCCTCTCTATCGTCAAAGTCATCGGCAACATCTACGACTCCCGGGTCCGCGTCATGGAACTGGTCGACAAGCCGCAGGAGACCTATGCAGATATCGGCGGCCTTATCGACGTAATCCGGGAAGTCCGGGAAGCAGTTGAATACCCGCTGACCAACCCGCAGATCTACGCGAATGTTGGCGTGGAGCCTCCCAAGGGTGTCCTGCTTTTTGGCGCCCCGGGTACCGGAAAGACCCTTATCGCAAAAGCCGTAGCCCATGAAGCCAGGGCCAAGTTCATCCGGATGTCGGGAAGCGAACTGGTCCACAAGTTTATTGGCGAAGGTGCCGGCCTTGTCCGGGAACTCTTCCAGCTTGCGCGGGAGCATGAAAAGGCCATCATCTTCATCGACGAGATCGATGCTGTCGGCAGCATGCGGACAAACGACGGCACCTCAGGAAGCGCCGAAGTGCAGCGGACGCTCATGCAGCTCCTTGCCGAGATGGACGGGTTCGACAACCGCGGCAATGTGCGCATCATGGCCGCCACCAACCGGGCTGACATGCTCGATCCGGCGCTCCTGCGCCCCGGCCGGTTCGACCGGCTCATCGAGATCCCGTTGCCAGATAAGGAAGCCCGGCACCAGATCCTGAAGATCCATTCAAGGAAGATGCATCTTGCCGATGTCGACCTGGAATCCATTGCAAACTCGGCAGAGAACTCGACCGGTGCAGAGCTCGAATCGATCTGCCGCGAGGCCGGCATGATGGCGGTCCGGCGCGAAGGCGAACGCGTTGAGATGGCCGATTTCACCGCAGCGGTCCGCAAGGTCAAGAACGAAGCGGTGGCCGAGAACCGCATGTA
>JBFYKS010000188.1:0-3590 GCA_041305785.1 Methanoregula sp.
ACAAGGTGCAGCATAACTGTGCTATCTTTCCCCCCGGAAAAACTCACGTAGATTTTCGGGAAGTTGTCGAAGGTCCATGCGATCCGCCCTCTCGCAGCGGTTAGGACATCAATCCCCATCAGTCGTCTGTTCTCGCATTCCATTTTTCTTCTCCTGCCAATCTTTCATAATTTTCCTTTCAAAATATACCTGAATCTCCCTCTCATCGACGATGATAATATTTCCCTCACCATCAACCTTGCAGAGATATCTATCGTCGTTTTTCCAAGAGATCAATTCGTACACGTCGTAATAATTACCGGATTCGAGAGTGTACCAGACAAAAACGCCCCGTGAACCCTTTGAGTTTGCCTCTGAGTAGTCATTCGTGCCATGCAAAAACTCCCGCTGAAATTTCCCGCTTGGCCACAATCCGGTGATTTTTGCTACCCACGGGTGGCGAGGGGATTCGATATCCCCCCATAATTCTCCGGCACCGATCACTTGGAACATTTTTTTCATGCCGCCAAATCGGACACACATATCATGGCCGATTGCTTCAAGTTTCAGGGTTGCCTTCATATTTTACAGGACGAGAATTTTTCTGAGTCTTTGATGGCCGCTGCGATCTGCTCATATGTCGGCTGAAGATCGTAGAAAATATATGACACGTATGCATCGTGATCAAACCCGATTTCGTGGATCTCGTAGAAAAATTTTGTGCGGTTGTTCTTTGGATCTGTGTACTTCCCGATTGTTTCAGGATAGTGATCCTGGATTGGTTCGTGGCCCACCGTTTCTACTGCGATTCCACGTTCGTTCAAAATCTCTGAAAAAGATTTGTTGTTGGTGGTGTTTTTCCCGATGTACATTTTGACCACCAAATTAGATCTCCGAGATCTTGATCAGGTCAACGACAGCCTGTCGGATGTTTTTCCGCACAACATCCTTGATCTCATCGAGGGTCATCGGCTGCCGGGTGTCCTCCTCATCGAGGTATGATGCAAGGCTCACGAGATTGCCTTGGGCATCGGTACCGAGATTGTTGATTACTACTTCAACAATATGCGGGCATATCCCAACATTCGAGTCTTTCCGGTTCTGTGCATAGTAATCCTTGACTTCCTGCTTTGTTACCATGATCAATCATACGTGCTTTGTGTATATATATGTATCTCATTGCATCTCATTGTATGCAAAATATCACGAACTCGCCGCTTTCTTCCTGCCATACTTGCCGGGCCGGAGGGTTTTCCACCATTCCAGGCACTGCGGGCAGACCTTCTCCTCATGATCCAGCGGGCACCAGTCGTCGAAGTCGAGGGCTCGTTTTGTGTCGGGGATCATGTGAAGACCGCAGTAGGTGGTGTCGTTGTCGCACATCAGGTGGAACCGCAGCTTGCTCATGCCTCGTTTCCGGGCCGGGGGCACCCACTTGCGCCGGAGGTCCATGGGGGGCTTCTCGTCGCTCAATCAGCTCACCTCCCTCTCCACCAGCCAGAGCGTTGCCGCCCGGTCCTCGCTGCCGTTGCTCATCAGGAGGGCATGCCCGTATTTCCCGCAGCACTCCAGGGCCGTGCTGATTGCCAGCGGCCAGTTGCGGATCGGTGTCGGTCCGACCGGGACGGTATGAGGGCGGGCCGGATCTTCCGTGGGCACGGTGCCGAAGTCGGCAAGGGTAGTCACGGACACCACCTGAATCCGAGAGCGACGGCAAACATCAGGAGGGCAACGGCAACACCGAAGCAACAGATGATCGCGGTAATTGCGGTCTCGATCTTGGTTGGTTTCCCCCATTCGATGATGCATTCGGGCATAACTTTCGGCTCTTTCATGGGGATCGCCCTCCTTCCATTCCTTCCAGCCACCCGGGCGAGCCATTGACCTGCGGGCGGTCCTCCGGCAGGTTGGCGGTGATCCATTCAAACGCGCAGTCCCGGCAGAGGCCGGCCATCTGGGGATATCGCTGTGCCCATTTCTCCGGCACGGGGTTGCGGATGGGGCGGTTGCATTGCCGGCAGAGGTCCGGGGTCATGGGCGCACCTTCCGTTGGCCGGTCCCGCCGCAGGTGTGGCAGAAGGCTCTCTTCCGATATCCACGACCGGCACACATCGGACATTCTTCGACTTCGGGTTCCGGAACTTCCTGTCTGATATCTTTCTTCCATTGATCTGTTGGGGTTGTGTCCGCAAATTTCTCTTTCATGGCCTTGAGGAAGAGCTTCTGTTTCCGCTCGATCTTGGCAGGCCGGCTCACTTGTCCGCCCCCTTGCTTTTCTTGTCGGCTGCCCGATCTTTCGCAACCTTGATGAGAGTTTCCGGCGGGATGCCGGTCTGATGCGAGACCTCCATGGTCTTGCGGGCGAGTTCCAGCCGGCCCAGGTCCGTCTTGATCGGGGGGTTATCGCCGAACGTGATCGTGCATTCCGTGTCGTCGCCTTTCTGGTCACCTACCGCAACCGAGAATTCATCCAGCGTATGATTGGGGGGGGCCGACACGTCGAACGTGCAGGTGATGGAATATTTCACCATCTCCACGCTGCACTGTGAGACCCCGAACTGCAGGGCCATCTCGCGCCTTACCCGCTCGGTGAGCTCGTCCATCATCTGCTCGATGTTGCCCGAGCCTTCGGCTGTGATGCCGAGCTGCTTGACGGCGATCGTGTACTCGGGTACGTCCGGCTTCACGTCCGGGTCGTACTTGATCGTGCCTTTCGTTTCCAGTGACATTATCTCTTCCTCCACGCCGCATCGGTTTTCAGATTATGACCGTGGACGAAACGAACCTCTCCCCATCGACCCGGAGTGGTGATTAAAGTTCCACACCCGCATGCGCACTCCACTATCCTGCGAGGTTTTGTCTTCGCTGCCGAGATTTTGAGGCCGACTTCGGGAGGTCTTTTTCGACCGCGAAGAGCATTTCCTCGTTTTGCTCTCGCCTCCGGGGTGTGGCATTTTGCGCGTGCTGGGGCCTCTTCCTTCGCATGGCATTTTTTGCAGAGGTAGATCCACTGAGAGAGGTCGCGGGTGTATTTTTTATCGATGTTATGGAGATCGATGGGTTTACCGGCCACTCCACATTTCTGGCACGCTTCTGGTCGAGGTAATCTGAGGTGGATCCAATCGTGCAATGCAGTCAGTCCGACAGCATCGCCTTTCCACATCCCATGTGCCGGGCCTCTCTGATTCGGGCGTGGTCGTCCCTTTTTTGTCATAGATAGTTTCATTTTGGTGGACTCGGATAGGGATCTCCCCCTTAACGCTGCACCGATTTTCCTTCGGGTCTCTTCTGGCATTGTGGCTCCTTTTGCAGTCAACATCACACCTCATCGGAAATTCTCGGAGCCACAAGATACGAGGCCTCGATACCTTCAATCACAAAGTCGAACCGGATCGGGTGGTCGGTGCCCAGGTGGATCGTGGGCCGGCCCGTTCCCTTCATTGCCCGGGAAATGTCCGTGAGGTAGTCGAGCGAGAACAGGGAGCTGACCGGCTGCTCCGGCAGCTTGGCGACCTGCGCGATATCGAGCTCCATCCCTTTGTCCAGCCGATCGGTCTCGCCTTCCGCGTCCAGCACCAGCCCGCCGGCCTTGCTTGCCGTGAACCGGACCT
>JBFYKS010000189.1:0-10964 GCA_041305785.1 Methanoregula sp.
GGTGTTCATTGCAGCGCTTCCCACAGCCACGGTCCTCTTTGGGTGGTTTACCAAAAGGAAGGCCGCCTCCCTGCTCTTTGGGGCACTCCTTTTCCCCTCCCTCTATTGTATCGGCTTTCTCTTCCTCTCCCGCGGCAATATGGTCTTCATCCGCGTTCCCGAGACGGCCTTATATATCGGCGGGCTCTCCGCGATATCCGGCCTTGCAGGGTATTGCGCAGCGCACCGGACCGGGGGGCATCTTGCCGCAGCCATCGTCCTTGTCGGGATCTGGGCAGTCGCATTCCTGAGCGGGATGAACTAATCCCCTCAAAAAGGACTCCTGAGAACACAGGGTAAGAAATGTTCGCACCCATAGGTGCCAGCCACGGGATGACCATCCTGACCGGTCCTCGGATCCCTTTCGCATGGGGGGATTGGGCACTTCGATGTCCCTGCCGGATCATCACGAATCGCAACGATTTTTTTAAGAACCCCCTCACCAACCGGATCCTAAAAACCGCAATCGCGATCACGATCGCAATGAAACATCGGGCCGGAAAAACCGATGAGCGATTTTGATCGCAGAATCGAAAAGCGATTTTCATTTTGAAATCGATCATCGATCGTTATTCTTAAATCGCAATCACAATACCGATCATAAACCCGTTCAGGATCAATCACGATCCAATTCTCAAGAGTAAATCAGGTCCTGATCCTGAACGAAAAAAGTGACGGTATGGGGTTAGTAATTCTCGGCCAGCAGCTCGAAGTGCGCCTGCGGGTGGTCGCAGACCGGGCAGGTGGCGGGAGCATTCTTGCCGCTGACGACATGGCCACAGTTCCGGCAGTGCCATTTGGTTGCGGTTGCAGACTTGAATGCCTTGCCCTTCGCCACATTCTCGTACAGCTTCCGGTACCGGGCCTCGTGCTCTGCCTCGACCATCGCCACGTTCCGGAAGAGTTTTGCGATATCCTTGAAGCCCTCCGTGTCGGCGATCGTGGCAAAGTCCGGGTACAACATGTCCCACTCCATCTTCTCACCGTCAGCTGCGGCCTTCAGGTTCTCCTTTGTCGTCCCGATGACCCCGGCCGGGTAGCCTGCCGTGATGGTCACCTCGCCGCCCTTGAGCTGCTTGAAGAAGAGCTTGGCGTGCTCCCGTTCGTTCTGCGCCGTCTCCTCAAAGATTGCTGCGATCTGCTCGTAACCTTCCTTCTTTGCAACGCTTGCAAAGAAACTGTACCGGTTGCGTGCCTGGGACTCGCCGGCAAATGCCGCGAGGAGTGCTTTCTCGGTCTTGCTTCCTTTGAAGTTCATATTCTACTGTAATCCTGCGGATTTAAAAAAAGGTGGGGTAATGCAAGGGGGAACGGGGCCGGGATCCGGGTCATTTCGGGACCGACGTTCGTGTGTTCCCCCGAATGGAAAACCAATTCCCGGAGCGAACGTATCGGCTGACCTGTTATTTTTTATATTCCGGGAGTATCATTGGCATACTAACGGATCCCTGCCATGATCTCTGTGCTGTACGTGGACGATGAACCCGACCTCTGCGAGCTGGGCCAGCTCTTCCTTGAGCAGTCCGGCGAAATGAAGGTCGATACCTGCACCTCTGCCAAAGAGGCTCTCTCCTCGCCAAAGTTTTCGTCCTACGATGCAGTTATCTCCGATTTCCAGATGCCGGAGATGGACGGCATTGAGTTTTTGCGGGCTGTCCGGGCAGAGCACGGGGATCTCCCGTTCATCCTCTTCACCGGGCGGGGCAGGGAAGAGATCGTGATCGCGGCCATCAACCACGGGGTAGACTTCTACCTCCAGAAAGGCGGGGACCCGACCTCCCAGTTCGCCGAGCTCTCTCACAAGATCCGGATTGCGGTGGAGCGGCGGCGTGCAAAGACCGCCCTGAAAGACTCCGAACAGCGCTTTGCCGACATCATCAACTTCCTGCCCGATGCCACGTTTGCCATCGACCGGCAAGGAAAGGTGATCGCATGGAACCGTGCCATCGAGGAGATGACGGATGTCCCTGCCAGAGAGATGCTGGGGAAGAGTGACCACGAGTACGGGCTGCCATTTTACGGGGAGAAGAGGCCGATCCTGATCGATCTTGTGTTCCGGGATGAGGAGGAGATCCGGACCCGGTATCCGTTTGTTGAGCGAAAAGAGGACAAGTTCATCTCGGAGATCTACATCCCGCGCCTGTATGGCGGAAAGGGGGCATACCTGTGGTTCATCGCATCGCCCCTCTATAATTCACAGGGGGATATTGTCGGGGCGGTTGAATCGATCCGGGACATCACGGACCGGAAGAGCGCAGAAGCGGCGCTATCCGAATCGGAGCAGCGCCTCAACGACATCATCAACTTCCTGCCCGATGCGACTCTGGCTGTTGATCTTGAGGGCCGGGTCATTGCGTGGAACAAGGCCATCGAGGATATGAGCGGCGTTTCGGCAACGGAGATGCTGGGGAAGGGAGACCATGCATATGCCCTCCCGTTTTACGGG
The DNA here is from genome assembly GCA_041305785.1 of Methanoregula sp. Classification (GTDB taxonomy): domain Archaea; phylum Halobacteriota; class Methanomicrobia; order Methanomicrobiales; family Methanospirillaceae; genus Methanoregula. The sequence goes on from JBFYKS010000189.1 coordinate 2,486, forward strand.
GAACGGCGGAAGATCTTCCTTGATCTGATCTTCAATCCCGATGATACGATAAAAGGCGAATACACCCATCTTGTACGGGAGAAAGATACCCTGATTGCCGAAACGGATCTCACCCGCCCGAAGGGTCAGAGAGTATCGCTGATGGTGAAGGCAAGCCCGCTCTATAACCGGCAGGGTGAGATAGTGGGCGCAATCGAGTCGATGCGGGACATCACGAACCTGCGAAAAGCCGAGGAGGACGCGATCCACACCCGAAAGGACTGGGAGACGATCTTCCGGGCTATCGGACACCCGGCAATCATTCTCAATGCGGACAACCAGATCATCGATGCCAACGATGCCATGGTTCGTGCCGCCGGGCTGCCACTGTCTGACCTGCTCGGGAAGGCATGCTACGAGGTGTTCCACGCGCCGGGGACAACCGGCCCCCCCGGGCATTGCCCGTTCGAACAGTTGAAAAGGACTCAGGCTGCAGAGACCATGGAAGAGGATATGGAAGCGCTTGGCGGGTATTACCACGTCAACTGCACCCCGGTCTTTGATGCAGAAGGACGGCTTGAGAAGGTCATCCACATCGCCATGGACGTTACTGACCGGCACCGGATCCAGGAAGAACTCCGGGCAGCCTGCGAGCAGATGACGGCATCGCAGGAACAGCTCAAGGCGCAGTTCGATGAGCTTGCACAAAGCGAGCAGCGGATCCGCGAGAGCGAGGCGAAGTACCGCGAGCTTGCCGAGCTGCTCCCCCAAATCGTCTTTGAGATGGATCTTGACGGGAAGATAACGTACGCGAACGCATATGCCCTCACTACGTTTGGCCTGACGGATGAAGGGTTCCCTGCGGGCATGCATGCCCTTGACGCGATCCACCCGTCCGACCACGACCGCATCAGGGCGAACATGGAGAAACTTGCCCGCGGCATCCCCTTTGACGACCACGAGTATACCGCAATTCGCCAGGATGGATCGACGTTTGCGGTGATTGTATACAGTTCGCCTATACGAAGGGCGGGGAAGCTGGTCGGGTTCAGGGGGATCATGGCTGATGTATCGACCCTCAAGAAGACCGAGGAGGCGCTCCGCGAGAGCGAGGAAAAGTACCGGATCCTTATTGAGACCGCGAACGAGGGGATATGGGTGGTTGATAATCTGTTCCGGACCGTGTATGCAAATCGAAGAATGCACGAGATCCTCGGGTACCATGAAGGGGAGATGCATGGCCGGCCGGTCTGGGATTTCGTCTCCCCGGACGAAGCGGCGTCCATGAAAGCCGCGCTGGAAGAGCGCCGGACCGGAACAGCGGGGCGCTACGAGAGGGCGTGGATGAGAAAAGACGGTTCGGTTGTCTGGTGCCTGACCTCGGGGACCCCGCTTTTTGCACAGGACGGAACCTTTCGCGGTTCGTTTGGGGTCTTTACCGACATAACCGATCGTCGGAGGCTGGAGGAGGAGAACCGCGTCCGCCAGCAGCAGCTGGACAACCTGCTGCAGAACGTTCCCGCAGGGATCTTCCGGACAACCATTGCGATGCCGGCACAGCGCGTCATGGCAAATCCGGTCCTTGCCCAAATCTTCGGGTATGATTCCGTGGAGGAGTTCATGGCAAGCCCCCTTGATGAGTCCTATGTCGATAGTAAGGACCGGCAGGATATTGTCGAACGTCTCCGCAGTGAAGGGGTTGTTTCCAACGCCGAGATACGGATGAGGAAGAAGAATGGCGAACTCATCTGGGTCAGCATGTCAGCGGTTGCCGTTTGCGGCGCGGACGGCACGATGCAGTATCTCGACGGGGTCCTGACCGATATCACGACAAGAAAGAAGGCCGAGGAGGCGCTCGTTGAGGCCAGCCGGAAACTCAAGCTCCTCAACAGCATGACGCGGCATGACCTCAGAAACCAGCTGACCGCGCTCCTGGGTCTTGTCCAGATTGCCTCGGCAAAGGAGGCCGATCCCGACCTTGGCGGGCATTTCAAAAAGATCCTGGCCATTGTGGAGACGATACAGAGCCAGGTTGAGTTCACCAAAGCCTACCAGGAGCTGGGGGTCAATGTGCCAACCTGGCTCTGGCTTGAAGACGTTGTCAGAAGGACTGCAGCGGGTGTCCCGGTCACGGTCGAAAGCACCTGCGGCGATATCGAAATCTTTGCCGATCCCATGCTTGAGCGGGTCTTTTTTAACCTGTTCGATAATGCAGTCCGGCACGGAAAAGAGGTCACGAAGATCCATGTCCGGTGCGAGGAGCTACCGGACACCTTCTGCATCATCGTCGAAGATGACGGCATCGGGATCCCGACTGAGGACAAGGAGATGATCTTCCGTCGGGGATTTGGGAAGAATACCGGCCTTGGCCTCTTTCTGGTTACCGAGATCCTCGCAATCACCGGTATCAGTATCAAAGAGACCGGGATCCCCGGCAAGGGGGCCCGGTTTGAAATACACGTCCCAAAGGGGTCATTCAGGATGCATCCCTGACCAGTCACTCCTGTGTTCGGTTGTCACCCTGATACCGCCAGCTTCTCATCGAGCCAGTCGAACTTGCCGGCAAACGATTGTCCAAACGCCCCGAGCTGGCAGTGGGTGCCGGCACCGTATTCATTGGAATAGATCATCAGATCCTTCTCGCAGGTGAGGTGGTTGTAGAGCGCTTGTGCCTGTACGGCCCCCGGGTCGAAATGGTCGGTTGCCCCGCTTGTTACCAGTGTCGGACAGCGGATCTTCTCTGCCGATCCCTCCATTGTCATGTCCATCCATTTCGCCCAGAATAGCGCCGGGGAAGGAGCATTGAAAACATACATCCCGTTCTCATTCAGCCAGCGGGTTCCGGTGTCTTTGGTCATTGCCTGCCGGATCTCATAGTTGAATACAGCCGGGTCGGTAAGCAGCCATTCCTGCAGTTCTTTCTCCGTCATGTTCGCGGTGGGTCCGCCTCCCTTCTTCATGCCGTCCAGGAGGTCCATTCCAACATCATAGGTGCCTGCGTCCGCGATAAGCGCCTTAATCCGGGGCTCGTATGCCGCACCCCGCGGGGCAAGGTACCCGCCAAGCGAGATGCCCCAGAGCGCGATACGGTCGCGATCAACATCGGGGCGGCCCACCGCATAATCCACTACGGGAGTAATCACGTTCTCCCAGTCGGCACGGAACGGGAGATGCTGCACGCGGATCACCTCGCCCTGCCCCGGTCCCTCGAAGGTCAGGACATTGTAACCCCGCCGGATTCCCGCCATTGCGTACGGGTGGAGTTCCTCTTGGCAGCCGTCAAAGCCGGTCTGGACGATGAGGAGCGGGCGGGCTTTTATGGAATTGTCGACTTTATAGAAATACCCGGGCAGGGTCGTGTTCTCGTACGGGATGGCAACGATCTCGTACGGGACGGTATCGAGCGCGAGTGCATCGCAAAACGCCATCCGGCTCTTCCCCCACGTCTCCACGATACGAGGGTCGGACGGGTTCCCGTGCAGGAAAAATTCCGCGGTGCGGTAGTACGTGGCAGCCCGGTAGTACGCTTCGCGTGCCGTGACGGTATGGCCTAAAGCGAGGCTTGCATCCCCCTCAGCCCGGAAATGGTCCGCGGTCTTCTTCCACTCACTGTACCAGCTCTCGAAGTCACCCTCTTTGATCCGGGAAGCCGTGGCAAGGCATTCCCCGATGTCGGCTTCTCCGGCATACGTGGCGGCAAGGGTGCGTTCCAGCTCGAATGCAAACTCCGGGTCTTTGAAGACGAGTGCCGGACAATGGCAATCCGGTGAGGGAGCCGGCGTGATTGGGAGGGATGATGGTTGTTGCGGAGCAGGCCCGGTGCACCCGGCGGATACGGCAAGGATGGCTGCGATACAAAGGATGATTGTGGAAAATGCTGCGTTACGGGGCTGCATAACGGATCATCGGAAGATGCCACGGCAGGGAAGATAATGATTCCGAAGCATCCGCTTTTTGGACCGAAAGTGGGAAAAGAAACGGGCCTGAAGGGATTTGAACCCTTGACCTGCGGATTAAGAGTCCGCCGCTATGCCGAACTAAGCTACAGACCCGCGTTGTTAGGCCTAATAATGTGGTTGATGATTGCGAATAAAGGTTTTGGAGTACGCCGGTTGGAATTCCTTAATTACCGTGGAGGGCAAGATCATCTGTACATGCCGCAGGAAGCCCCGTTTGAGCAGCAGGGACCAGGGAAATACTCTATTTTCGGTTGCGGGACGAACGGATACAACATCATATCAGAGCTTGCCAAAGAGAACGAGCGCGTGGTGGTCATTGACAAGGACGAGTCCCGGGTGCGGCACCTCCGCGACCAGAAGTTCGATGCCTACCAGCGTGACATTGCCTCGGCCGACATGCTCGCGGGACTCCCGCTCTTCGAGATAGCCTTTGTGATGACCGGTGACCCGGATGCCAACCTTGCGGCAACCGCCACCATCAAGAAACGGTATCCCTTAACGCAGGTGGTTGCCCGGGCAACGGATCCGGTGAACGGCGAGCGGCTCACGGCCGCAGGAGCAGAAGTTGTTCTTTACCCGCAGGAAGTGGTGGCCCGGTCCGCAATCCTCCAGATAAAAAAGCAGCATGCAAGCCGGATCGCGCAGCGGCTGTTCACCCTCATTGCAGGCTGGGAAGGAACGCTTGGGATCATCACCCACAAGAACCCGGACCCGGACGCAATCGCATCCGCCATGGCGCTTGCCATGATCGCAAAACATGCCAATCCGAGGTCTCTTGCGACACGGATCTTTTATGAAGGCAACATCGGCCACCAGGAGAACCGGACGTTCGTGAACCTGTTAGACATCAAGATGGAGCGCCTCACCCCCGAAGTCCTCCTCCAGTGCACGTACCTTGCGATGGTGGACTGCTCAGGACCCGGCTCCAACAACGATGTCCCACCCCAGACAAAGATCCATATCGTCATTGACCACCACCGGGATGGGAAATACACCCCGGCCCAGGGGGCGTTCACCGACATCCGGCCCGGTGTTGGCGCCACGGCAAGTATCATCACCCAGTACCTTCAGGAACTTGATGTACCGGTCGACAAACGGGTGGCAACCGCACTGGTATATGGTATCCGTACCGATACCCGGGACTTCCGGCGCAACGTTACCCCGCAGGATATGAGCTATGCCGGCTTCCTCCTGCCCCTGACCGACGCGGATCTGCTCGACAAGATCATGTCGCCGTCCATGTCGCAGGAGACCCTTGACGTGATCGGTACCGCAATTACCCGGCGGAAGGTCCAGAGCGGGTACCTCTTCTCCAATGTGGGCTTTGTGATGAACCGCGATGCGCTCCCGCAGGCAGCGGATATCCTGATCACGCTCGAAGGGGTGAACACGGCGCTCGTATACGGGATCACGGACACCGCGATTGTCATCTCGGCCCGGAACCGCGATATCCGGCTGCACGTGGGTAACGCCCTCGCGGAGGCGTTTGGGGATATAGGCGATGCGGGCGGTCACCCGAACATGGGGGCCGCAAGCCTGCCCCTCCATTACTTCGGGCAGGTGGAAGACAAGGAGCAGCTGCTCGGGATCGTGATCGAGCCGGTGCTCCAGAAGTTCAAGAACCTTGTCGGACTTGAGAACGAGGGGAAGAAGAATGGCGGACAATAACCAGAATTCACGCGCAATTTTCCCTGCACTGTTCTGGGCAGGTGAAGGAACCGATAGCGAGATCATATCCTTGGGGAGGAACCATGCAGTTCGCTGAGTGGGAGCCCCATTACCAGGAGATCCTCGATTACTTCGGGTTCGAACGGGATGCCGATGAGGAAGCCGCCCGGCTCCTTGCCTCGCTGCTCGACCATGACAACCTTCTCTCGCTCGCCTCGCTCACGGACGGTAATGAGGTGACGGTCTGCGGGAACGCCCCGTGCCTGAAGGAGGAACTTGGGAAGGTCAGCGGGATCGTCTTTGCAGCCGATGCCGCAGCCGAGGTGCTCGACTCCAACGGCATCCGGCCGGATGCGATCTTCACGGACCTCGACGGGGCCACTGACCGGTTCATCGAGATGAACCGGGAAGGCACTATCATCGTTGTCCACGCCCACGGGGACAACATGCCGCTTCTCCACCACTGGGTGCCCCGGTTTTCCGGCAAAGTTGTCGGGACCACGCAGGCAGCCCCGCTCCCCCGTGTATACAACTTCGGGGGTTTCACGGACGGCGACCGGGCGGTCTTTGCTGCCGATGAACTGGGCGCTTCGAAAATCACGCTTGCGGGCTTCGATCTTGACGACGTCAATGTGGACCCATTGAAACGCGGAAAACTCTTCTGGGCACGCAAGCTCCTTCTTCTCATCGGCCACGAGGTATGAGCGGTACGGCGTTCATCCTCGACGGGTACGTGGACGAGCCGGCCTGCCTTGGCGTGCCGCCGTACCTCTCGCCCTACATACGAACGGTGGCCGGAGCACTTGCAGCCCGCGGGTTCACGGTCAGGTACCTGACCATCGACCAGCTGAGAAGGGACCCGTTACGGACTGCCGAACTGAACGCAGCTGATCTGCTGGTCATGATCGCAGGGGTTACCGTGCCGGGGAAGTACCTGGGCGGTACCCCTGCAACCCTCACCGAGATCCGGCAGATCGGGCATATGGTGCGGGGGCCAAAGAAACTTCTCGGCGGTCCGATCGGGTTTGGTTATGCGGGCGGGGGGGGAGAGAAAGCGGTCCGGCAGGTTATCGGGGGGTTCGATGCACTCCTGTCAGGTGAACCTGCGATTGCGCTTGACAATTTCCTTGACGGCAACGATCCTGCGGGATTGTATGACTATTCCCGTACTGACCCCTGGAGTATTGCAGGTGCAGGGGTGATCGTCCAGCACCCTGACTTCCCGTTCGTGATGTGCGAGCTGGAGACGGCCCGGGGCTGCTCCCACGGTTCAACGGGCGGCTGCTCGTTCTGCACCGAACCCTTCTACGGTATGCCCCGGTACCGGAGCATTGCAGCAGTCAAAGGCGAGGTTGCAGCCCTTTACGCTCATGGCGCCCGGCACTTCCGGGTTGGCCGGCAGCCGGACATCCTTGCCTACGGGGCCGGGGCAGGGGAGTTCCCCGCGCCGGAACCAGAAAAAGTCGAAGCCCTCTTCTCCGCGATCCGCACCGCTGCGCCCGACCTGAAAACCCTGCATATCGACAACACCAACCCGGCTACCATCGCCCGGCACGAGGATGCAGCCCGGGAAGCACTCCGGGCGATCATCCGGCACCACACGCCCGGGGATGTTGCGGCATTTGGCATGGAGACTGCCGATCCCGTGGTGGTTAAGGCAAACAATCTCAAGGCATCGGCTGACGAGGTCTTCCGGGCAATAGAGATCGTCAACGAAGAGGGGGGGAAGCGGCGCGACAATGTGCCCGAGCTCCTGCCGGGTATCAACTTCGTCTGCGGTCTTGCGGGTGAGACAGAGCAGACATATGATCTCGATGAGCAGTTCCTGTCCCGGGTGCTGAAGGCCGGCCTCATGGTCCGGCGGGTGAACATCCGGCAGGTGATGCCATTTGAGGGAACGCGGGCATACACGGACAACACGCTCGGGAAACATGACCGGCGTTTCAAAATGTTCAAGGAGTTTGTCCGGAACAGAATCGACCTCCCGATGCTCCAGCGTGTCTTCCCCCAAGGTACCGTGCTCCGTGACGTGCGGGTCGAGGTTTCCGCTGACCTCTCATTCGGCCGGCAGCCGGGTTCGTACCCGATCCTTGTGGGCATCCCGCTCCGGCTCCCGGAACGGACGGTGACCGATGCCGTGGTGGTTGACTGGGGGATGCGGTCGGTGACAGCGCTCCCCGCTCCGGTCAGGGTGAACGAGCTGCCGGCACCAGCCCTCCGATGGCTGCCCGGGATCGGGAAGAAGAAGGTTGCCTCGGTGATCGCGAAGCGGCCATTTGCGGATCTGTCCGCATACCGGAAGGTAGCGGGAACATCGGTAATTGATCCGTTACTGCGGTTCTGAAAAACACACGCATCAAGCTGCATGGAATAATATCCTGTCCACCAGCATCCCGGGGTACGGTATCTGTTCCAATCCGGAACTCATTCGGGCCCGGGCGGACTCATTCCCCTTCAGATGACCGGAGGGTTCTTCTCCCCCAACGGGTCAGTTTCCTCAGGTCAATGAATTGTTGAGGATCTGCAATCCAGTGAATGGGGTCTGATCCTTCTCTGCCCCTGCAGAACTCGTGAGTTCTCCGCGAATCTGGGGGTCATGACTCCGCTCTGGGGGGTCGTGAAGGTACAGACGAATCGGTAAACATGGGGTGTCCATGATATGCTGTGCCGTATTTTGTGTCCGTTTCGTTTGCGTGCGTATCACCCGCAGAACAAATGTACTCAGGTGACCCCCCCACTCACCTGCCGTCTCATGAAAAAATCCAAAATTTTATGATGTTTGATGCCGGAAAACCCGGTGAGGTGGTATTGGGGGGTCGCATGGGTACACGATCACTCACTCAATTTCTCCGATCCGCGGGAGAACGGTATCA
>JBFYKS010000190.1:0-12238 GCA_041305785.1 Methanoregula sp.
ACCCGGAAAAGATCGGGGTCAACCGTCTTGAAGAGCGGGATGCAGAAGGCAAGCTCTTCATCCGCGAGCTGATGGACGCGAGCACTGACGGAACCGGGTTTGTCGAATTTACCTATATCAACCCAACGCATAATAACCGGGTGGAACGAAAACTCGGGTACGTGGAGCAGGTCGACGAGGACTGGTGGCTTGGCTCGGGAATTTATTTTGGGCCGGTTGATCTATCCCTGCCGGATCCTGAAGTGAAGCCGGATGAGTAACCGGGTCCCTATCCCCCATTGCAATCTCATTTTTCGGATTCTTTTAAAAACTCACTGGACTCGGTATCCTTTTTTTACAAGAAACGCCGCAATCCATGGTTCAGCCTCTGCATCTGACTTCGGTCGTTTCCGGGTGATCTCGTTGTCCCAGATCAGCCGGAGATCCGGATCATCGGAATGCAGGTCGAGGGTGCCTCTCACGGTCCCGGCAGGTCTGCCAGAGGGATCCGAGATTCGCATCACCACACAGCGGTAGAATTTGCACTGCGCCGGGCTGTCCCGGTGGATCGTGCAGCGGAGAAGGTCGCCGTCCGGTCGCAGGAAGCGGCATGCGGACGGGTGGGCATCGGGAAACGAGTGATCTATAAAGATCCGGCGCTTATCCGCGTCCACTTCGGCCGTGAACGCGGTTCCGGTCGAGACACATTCGCAGTCGAAGGTAAATTTTCCGGTCTGGCGTTCGATCACAATATAGTCGCCAAGGGCCATGCAGCAGGACCCGCATTGCCGGCAGTTGAAGACCATCGGACTCTCTCCAGAACGTTTTTTTGAACTAATGGGCCACGCGCGCGGGGCAGTATCAGTGGATCCTGGCCGCAGCCTTCTCGGCAATGTCTTTTAAGGTCTCGTAATCCGTGCTCGTACCGGCCATTGTTATCCGCTCGAATGCGTTCTTCCTGGTGAAGATGACCGTGTAGGTGACCTGGCCTTCATCCGGGGTATTGGTCATGCGGTAGGCGATGCTCCGGTCGCCGATGGTGGGGAAGGGGATCTCGTACGGGGAGGAGAACGGTGTCGGTCCCTCGGACAATGCGATCTTTTCGAGCGAAAAGACTTTGTTCATATTTTCGGCCGGGAAGATATTGATGGACTGCCGGATCCGGGTCTGGTCGGTTCTGGTGCGTCCCGTGCGGTCGAATGTTACAAAGTAGCCCTGCCTCCAGCCGAGATCGCGGGTGAGCTGGCTGACCTCAGGCGAGGTCATGACCGAGCGATCCCGCAGGATATAATCGGAGGGGAGATCGGCAAGCTGGAGCGCCATATCCGCAACCTGCACGGTTGCCCGTGTGCTCTCCGGTGTCGGAAGAGTCGTGGGTTCTGGCGATGGTGCCGCAGGTGTCAAGGGGGGCTCGGCAGCCGGGCTTGTACAACCGGTTGCGCTGGCGAGGATGAGGATAACCAGGAAGAAAGCACCAGGAACGTACTGCATATCGTACACCATGGCAAACCCAAGATAAAATGGTAATGGATCTCCCAGGAGCAGGATTCAAAACTATCCTTGGGGTGTTTGCGCCCGACACGAGGAAAAAAACAGTCCCCGCGTATCCTCCATGACACAGTACCTGGTTCCCGCATCCTGCCCTTTTTGCAAGATTTTTCCGGCTTTGCAAAAAAAAACCAAACGGAAAACGTCAATCGTAAATCGGAAGATAAAATTTTAAAACGCCGGCAGGCAGTTACCTGAACATTCGTTCAACCCCCTTCGCTTTTGTCGGATAAATCATCGATAAATATCTTTTTCCATTGAAAGATACAACCACTACCGAATAAGAAGCATGACGTGGTAGCATGGGAGATCCAGAAATTCGCAATGATGAAAAAGTGCTCCTGAGGACGTCGGGGGTTTACGTCAAGTCGATCCCATTCGAGGGTATCCTCACCAACAAACGGGTAATCCTGGTGGACAGGGCCAAGAACCTCCTGCCCCCAAAAGAGATCCCCTTTGCAACGATCAAAAATGTTGAGAGCGGAGAAAATGCGATCCGGGACCAGATTGTCACCCTTTCGGTGATGGCAAAGACCGGTGATACCCGTCAGATGATCCTGACCTTCTCGCGGCAGGAAGGGGGTAAGCGCATCAAGGAGCGCGATGAATGGGCGCGTATTATCCGGGAGAATACCGGCTCCTCGTTCGACAACGTTATCCGGCGGGTAATCCCCGGTACTGAACCGCAGGCACCGGCAGCTCCCCCAGCCCCTTCGCGTATTCGTGTGGTCACTCCCATCCAGCCGGCTAACGAACCGGCCCCGTATGCTCCCGTGCGGAGCGAATCCACCAATCTCCACCCCATCAAGAAGATTATCGAGGCAGGAACGATTGCTCCTCCACCAGCAGCTCCTGTCCCCGCCCGCTCTGAAGCCCCGGCGTCAGGCCAGTATGTCTTCTGCACGCGCTGTGGCAACAAGGTTCCTTCAGACTCCGCATTCTGCAACCGTTGCGGTTCGGCGATCGTTGCCCCTGCGTCTCCGGGCACTCCTGCGCAACCGGCAGCAACCCTGGCTGCACCGTCCCAGCGTCCCATTGACCGGGACATCACCACTGTCGAACCACTCATCGAACGATCAACCGCAAGGATTCCGCAAGATCCCCTGCGTAACCCGATTCCGGATGTTCCCGTCCAGCAGTCGCTGGCTTGGGACGATGATGAATCCTCATCTCCTCTCACCCATGAAGCCCCCATGCCAGATGCACCCCCGCTCTTCCCGAAAGGGGCGTCAGCCCCGGCAGTATCCGGTCCTGCCGCTGCCCCCCCGGTTCCAAAAAAGCCAGCGCGCAGTTTTGGGTTTGTTCCCAGCCGGAACATGCTTCTTGGTATTGGTGCAGTCGTTCTCATCCTCGTCATCGTTGCTGTCGGGGCACTCGTCATCCTCCCCATGCTCTCTTCGGGCGGGTTCAGCCTTCCCGTGGGCCCGGGAGATGCCAGCCCGACACCGACCTCATCTTCAACAACCCTGACAATGGGAACCATCCAGGTCCGTGAAACCCCGGCGGTGGTCATACCGGTTACCGGTGTCCAGGTTCACGTGCAATACCTTGGCGGGTTCAAAGGGAGCTATGGTATGCCGGACGCCCTCACTGCCGTTCCCGGAAATTCCGGTGACCGGGTCTGGGAAGTTGAGAATGCCAATGGTACAGTAATTGCAGAATTCGAGAAGCTCGACGGATCCAACCACGAGCTGGTTGTTGAGATCTTTAAGGATGGCTCAGTCCTCACCCGGGATACCACGACCATCGGCCACGGGTCGGTAAAGTTGTCAGCAGATGTATCCTCGGGTGTTGCCGCAACACCTGTCAGCAGTACCGGCGGTGCAACCGAAGCAACAACCGTCCCAGTCCCGACAACCTCATAAGCCGGGCCTTTCACCCGATACTTTTTTGGACACTCACGGTCGATACTAATCCCTGATTATATCATGACCGAACCCTATCGTTTCCCCCGTAATGTACCGTTCAAACCGTCCACGGCGCTGATCCCGTGGTTTATCATCAATTTTTTGTTCTTTGCCCTTCTTATTGCCGCGTTTGCAGTCTTTCCCGTGGTGCTTGCAACGGAACCCGATCTGTTCATATCCCTCATTATTCTTGGGGGTCTGGTTCTCGTCACCCTCGTTTTTGTTGTCTGGGTCCGGCTGTATTACGACACCATGGCCTACGAGCTCCACGATGACGAGCTCCGCTGGCGCCGGGGCGTCTGGTTCAGGACAACCGGCATCGTCCCCTATAACCGGATAACCAACCTGGATCTCAAACAGGGTCCGGTTATGCGCTGGCTGGGGATCTCGACGATAGCCATCCAGACTGCCGGGTATTCCGGACAGGCTGCATCCGAGATCCGGATCGAGGCGATCGAGCATGCCGACGAGCTCCGGGAACTGCTCCGGAACGCGGTGCGCTCCTGCAGTGGTGGCGGCGATGGCACCGGTACAGGGGCCCCGGCTCGGGCTCCCGATGAACCGGTTGCGTCAACCGGAACAAGCATGCTCATCTTAAATGAACTCAAAAAGATCCGTATGCTGCTCGAGCAGCAGCAGAAAAAATAAATTTTTATTCTTTCTTCTCTGCCGGTGGTGATTCTGCCGGTTTCCTGCCTTTGTAAAAGCGGTGGGCGTAATATCCGATAACACCGAGGATGAAGAGCGGCAGGAGCGTGAAGAAGAGGATGATGATCGCGTCGATCATGCCAAGGAATCCGCTAATGCCCTCGTTGATGGTCGAGACAAAGTTATGGCCGGACTCGCCACCAACGGGTTCGGGCTCCTGGAGGTTAACGGTGATGGTCGAGAGATCGATCCGGCTGTTGAGATACTTCAGCCGCCCTTCGAGCCGGTTCAGTTCCGTCTGGACACGATCGATCTGCTCCTGCACCTTGATGATATCCTCGATCCTGGTGCTCTGCTTCATGATCGCATTGTACTGCGCGAGCTGGTTCTCGTAGGAGGTCTTCTGGGCAAGGAGGTCGACGTATTCCTCGGTCACATCCTCACCCTGCGTTGACGCGGACTTGACAATGCCGATCGCTTTTACCCCGGCAAGCGTGTTCTCGAACTCCGCCTGCGGTATACGCATGACCACTTCTCCCGATAACCGGTTGTTGTAGTTTGTTCGGATGTTGGACGAAGAGAGGTAACCTCCCTTCTCAGCTGCCATTGCCTTGAGCGATTCGACCGAAGTTGTCACGTCTTTTACTTCGATCGTGAGGAAGGCCGTCTTGATGATCTTGGTCTCGACGGTTCCCGTCCCCTGAGTAAGCGCCGTACCTGCAGGAACCGGCATTGGTGCGGCATTCGGGGCATAGGCTACCTTCATATCGGCCCGGTATCCGCTGCCGTCAGTGGTGAATGCTGCTTCCTGTGAGGAAACGGAACTGTCATACGATGATGGAAGACCCGTGCACCCGGCAGCAATGACGACCGCGATGCACAGAACAAGCAGTGCGATGCCATGTTCTTTCATACACAATCCTTCATGTTGCGATATATAAAAATCAACCGTTAACTGCGAATAGGTTTGCACTCATCATGTATTGGCTCGTTTCCTCTTTGGTGTAACCCGCGGGTTCGATGATCGAACTGGTGCAATTTTACACATTTAATATACTCCCCGTCGACGTAAGATGCAGACGTCCCAAAAAACCCCTAAAATAAATCTTGAACGGGAACATGCAGGTGAACCAGCCATTGCGGCTTGGATAAACTCCCGCATTGTATCGTTCTTTTGCGGATTTACGTTCCCCCGGACGGTCCTTCATCCGCTATTTTTTAGGGAGGACAAAAAAATTCCCGTATCCCCCGAAGAGGAACTGATTGTATGAAATTACCCCAGCACAGGAAAATGAGCAGGAGAAACCGACCATGCACGCAACCCTTGCAACTACCCTGCGGAACCGGTACAGTGCCGGTCTCCCACAAGCACGCACGACGATTTATGCAGGATCCCCGGTCAATTCCCGGTCCTTCCCCATGATCATGCCCCCTCAGGTGAAAGAGGATCAGCTGGCAGAGATCCTGTTGCGGAGTGATGGCGTGATGACCCGGGTCCGGATGATCAACGCCAGTCTCCGCCTTCTCGGGATCAACTGTTCTGAACTGGATACACTTGCCGGGGCAGGATCTGTTCAGCTTGCCTCGGTTCAGGAAATGTCCCGTACAAAAGACCGTTCTGGTCTCCGCACAGCCCTTATACGGTTCCGGATGACCGCAATGACCCTGCGGGATGCGTACCGTGACATCCTCATGCGGGAAGATCTGCCCGGCGAGACCGCCCAGGGAGTCCTCTCGGTTGCCCAGTCGCTTGACGTGACTGCCGTAAAGGCTGCAATTGCATAACCGGCAGTGCAGGACCATAAGGGAGAAATTAAAAACATCCGGAGGTTATCGCGAGCCCGTGAGCGAGGGATACAAAAAACTGTGTAAGACCGGCAATATCGCAATCCTCATCCATAAGTACATCAGTCCACCGGTGAACAACAGGGAATACCTTCATAGAGCGGGGTTCTCCGGAATCTTCCGCAAATCCCGTAACGTTTTTTGCCTTTTTTATCCTTCGTGATCTCTCTTATATAAGAACAGGGGCGATAATTCATGGAGTGACTATGACTGATAGCAATATCCCACAAAAACCGGAATGCTCCGAAGAACTCGAGAAGCAGGATGTTGAAGGCCTCATCAAGGCTCTTATCTATAATACCGATCCGCAGGTCCGGCAATATGCAGCATACCTTTTAGGGAAGGCCAAAAATCCCCGGGCCATCCAGCCACTCGTCGAATCCCTGGCTGATTTTGACAAGTCCGTCCGGGAACAGGCAACCCTTGCACTTTCGGCAATCGGAAAGGCGGCAATCGAACCGCTCGCAGATGCAATGAAAGAACCCCGGTGGGAGACCCGGTACCGGGCTGCCGAGGCCCTTGGGAGGATCGCCGATGAGAAAGCGGTAAAACCACTCATCCAGGGCTTGAAGGACAACCGGGATCACGTGCGCTACATGGCAGCCAAAGGCCTGCGCGGCCTTGGCGATTCCGATGCAATCGAGCCGATGATCATCCTCTTAAAAGATGAGAATTATTACGTGCGCATGATGGCCATACGGGCACTCGGGGCTATCGGCGGGAAGAATGCAACCGATGCGCTGACTGCTGCGCTCGCGACGGAAACGGATGAGAAGGTCAGGGAAGCAATTACCGAGTCCCTGAAATAATTTTCTCCTGTCTCTGTGGCATTTCCGGTATTTTTTGGAGGTCAGGGTGCCGGATCGAATAGATCTCTTTTTTAATGACCGAAAATAAATCAGAACTCATAAAAGCTTGCTCGTTTGGCAGGTGGTGAATAGCATGACCTCAGTGTCCCCGGATACCCGGCTGATGGAAGCTGTCGATTCCAATTCGTTCGAAGCGGTGCGGGCAGCTGTTGCTGGCGGAGCGGACATCAATGTGCGGGGAGCCCATGGTGAAACCCCGTTGATCAAGGCGATCCTCTGTGATGATCCCAGGATTTTCCGGTTCCTGCTCGAACGCGGGGCTGATGTGAACCTTGCGACCATGAACGGGTACAGCCCGCTCACCTTTGCCTGCCTCCAGAACAATTTCGAGTATGTAAGGAGTATCCTTTCCTACCCGGTTGACCTTTCGGGAAAGACCGAAGAAGGCTGGACACCCCTGCTCGTGGCCTCCACCAACTCGTCCATCTTCTACGATAACATGGATCACGAGTTTTTCAAGGCCCTCATCGAGATCGTGCACAAGTATTCAAAGTATCACCCGGATTACAACCCGGTCAGGATTGTATCCCTGCTCGTGAGGTCCGGAGCCGATCCAAACGTGTCAAATATGTTCGGGACCACCCCGCTGATGGCCGCAGCCAGCATGGCAAATTACGAGATCACAAAGGAGCTGCTCGAACACAAAGCAGCAGTTGACCTGCGGGACACGGAGGGAAAGACCGCCCTGACCTATGCCGTGATTGCCACTATTGAGGAACTCATCGACAGTCTTATCCACCTGAGGCTGGTCAGTTCAACCATCAAGCTCACCGATTTTCTGACCCCGCCAATGCTCGTCCAGCTCAGGCCGCAGTTTGAGCCGCAGAAGGAGTTATGCGTGAATTACCTCCTGGAAAACGGGGCAGATATCCGGAGCCGGGACAAGAAAGGGATCACGATCCTCACCCATGCCGCACGGACGGGAAACCTCAATGTGGTCAAAAATCTTGTCGGGCACGGCGCTAATGTGCATGAAAAGTCTCCGCGGGGGATAACGGCACTCTATGCCGCAGCCATCAACGGGCATACGGACATCGCCGCATTCCTGCTCGATGAAGGAGCCGATATCGATGTCCGGCTCAGTGATGGTGAGACCCCGCTCATGGCGGCGGTCTGGAACGGGCAGGTGGATATGGTGGATCTCCTCTTAAAGCGCGGGGCAAACGTGCATGCCAAGAAAGTGACGCCTTACAAGTCTTCCGGCGAGTCAAGCCTTGTATGGGCTGTCCACCGCCACCGCAACGAGAAGAGCGAGAATTACGATATCATCTTCCAGCTGCTGGCGGACGCTGGTGCAGAATAACCCCTGCATCAGCTGCATGTCTTTTGGTTTGCGGGTTCGTAATGGGGGGATGACGATGGAAAAAACCGGAAAGCCGAACCCGAAGGGACACGCCTTCTCCCAGTATGTCCTGCTCTGCATGGTTATGCTTGTCGTATGCGTGGTCGGGTTCCTGACTGCCAGCGATTACCTCTATACCAAGAACAATTTCGACCGCGAGGAGCTCCTGCTTCAGGTCCAGACCGAGCAGAACATCGAGCAGGCGATACGGCTCAAGGACGCGCTTTGGAACACCTATGATGCCAGCCTGAACCAGCAGATGCGCCATGGGCTCAGTCTTGTCTCGACCGAGTACGAGCGCGCCGGCAGCGATCCTTCCCGGATGGATCTTGGATCGGTGAAGCAGCGCATCGGTAACGACTTCGATATTTACATCATCGATGAGTCCGGAGTTATCGTCTATACCACGTATCCTCCCGAACTGGGCATGGACTTCAAGACCCTCCCGTCGTTTTACCAGTACCTGACAAAAATCCGCAATTCAGAGGGGTTCTTCCCGGACCGTATCGTCAATGAACTGATGGGGGAAGGCAAGTTCCGGAAATATGCGTACCAGCCGACACCCGATCATCAGTATATCCTCGAACTCGGGCTCACCGGCCAGACCTTTGACAACGTGAACGAGAAGGTTCTGGTTAATGACAATATCGATTCGATCGTTGCACTCAATCCCTATGTTGAAGGATACCGGATCTTTAATACGCTGGGGCGGCTGAGCGAGGATAACGCCCTGCCGGATCCGTCGGTGCAGGAAGTAATCAAAGAAGTAATCCGGACCCGATCGACAGTCGTAGTCTCTGATCCGGACAATGCCCTCAAACGCAGGTACCTGTTTATTGATCTCGAGGATGAGACCTATGGATCGGATCCGAGCAGGATTGTTGAGGTGACCTACAGCGAACAGTTGATCCGAAAATCCCTCAACCAGCTCCTGCTCTTCCACCTGTTGACCGGTGCTGCCGCAATCCTCGTAGGGTGCATCATCGCGTTCTTCCTCACCCGCTGGATTACGCGTCCGGTCCAAAATATCGTATCGGATATCGAGATCATTTCTCAGGGGGACCTTGACCACCGGATCCGTCCTACCGAGAACCGCGAGTTTACCCTCCTTGAAACCAGTATCAACACGATGGTCGATACCCTCCGGCACGCCCTCCAGAAGATGCAGGACGACGAGATCTTCAAAAAGGAGATGATCGACCAGTTACCGGTCGGTGTCTTCATCAAACGGGCTGATAATGGTGAATATATCTTCTGGAACCGGACCAGCGAGAAGATGTTTGCTATCCCTGCTGCAGCAATCATCGGAAAGACGGACCGGGATGTCTTTTCATCCGCAGTTGCATCAGGGATCGAAGGTGAGGATCTTGAGATCATCCGGAATCCCCATGAGGTGAAAAGCAAGGTTGAGGACTCCCGTCTTCCTGGCGGCGGTGTCCTTCACATGATCCTGGTGCCAATCCTGGATTCAAATAAAAAAATCCAGTTCATCCTGGGGATTTGCGAAGATGTCAGTCACGAGAACATCAATCTGAAAATGGATCTGCTCTTCAGCCTGACGCGCCACGATATTCTCGATAACCTCTCGGTCATCATGAACCATTTGGAACGGGCGCAGCTCATCAATACCCACGATGAGATGCAGACGTTCTTTGCCAAGACCCTTGGGTCGATCTCCTCAATCCGGAACCAGATCTCTGCAACCCGGGCACTCCAGGATACGGGACTTATCTCTCCCACCTGGCAACCAGTGGAGAAAGTGCTGGATGATGCACTTGCACTACTGCCCCGGCACCACGTTGCCATCGAACAGGATCTTGCGGGGATCGAGGTATTTGCCGATCCGCTCCTGCCCCGGGTCTTCTCCATCCTTTTGGAAAATTCGTTCAAGAGCGGGGGACCAGCCCTCTCGTTCATACGTGTCTCTGCACATGTGAGCGGCGACATTCTCCATATCATCTACCAGGATGACAGCATGGGTGTGCCCGAGACCGAGAAGGAGGCGATCTTTGATGTTGCGTATAGTGCCACGACCCTGCGCGGGCTCTTTTTGATCCGCGAGTTGCTCGGCTATACCGGTATCACCGTCCGGGAGATCGGGGTTTATGGCAAGGGAACCATCTTTGATATAGAGGTACCCGGGGGCAGGTTCAGGATAAAGTGACCCGTCCCTGATACGGTTCACCCCCTGGAAGTTCACCTCCTGATACCGGGTGTTCTTGTCAGGATTTTTTTAGCAACGATTCCAGATCCCTCCGTGAATATCACCCTCATCCTGAAACGTCCGAGAGCACTTACGGGCAAGGATTTCTATCAGCAGGCTGGCAATTTTCTGGAGAAGAAAGATTCTGCTCTTTGGAAGAACACCCTCATTTCAAAGCACCCCTGTATCGGTATTGGGGTGAGCAGTGACAAACGTCATTATTATCGTGTAACAACATGCAAGGTGGTAAAAATCACTCTCTGTTTTTCCTGTTGAACTTCGTATGGGTGACCAGGAAAAGTCCTAATATTTTTCAGGACTAACATTACGTAAATATGCCTGATGTTGTCGAAGCTGCCCGCCTTCTGGATATTCTTGGAAACCGGAACCGGCGGAGGATCATCGAACTCCTGCGGCAGAAACCCTGTTTTGTAACGGAGATCTCCGATACCCTGATGCTCTCGCCAAAGGCAGTGATCGACCATCTCCAGATGCTTGAGCGGGAGACGATCCTTGCCTGCCAGATAGACGAGCGGCGCCGGAAATACTATTACCTTGCCCACGACATCCTCATCGATGTCAGTCTCCGGGAGATACGTACGGTCAGTGCGGTGACACCGGAGGACGATTTGGAGAACGAGCGGCTGAAACAGTCGGTTGCCATGCTCGGCCGCATGATCAAAGCCCATGACAAGATATTATCAAACCTTGATCAGATCAACCACGACATCGAGATCAAGATCCATGATCTTGCCCAGAACCATAAGGATTTATTCAGGAGCGATCGAGAGGTTACTGTAGTTATCGCACTCTCGCATGATTCCCTGACCCTCCAGGAGCTCTTTGAGGCTACCGAGATCCCAAAGGAAGCCCTTGCTGATATCCTCCGGAAGTTCGAGCGGCGGGGAATCGTCAAACGCGGGAAGGATCGCTACACGCTCAGAGGTGTCCATGCAGAATAATCCGAATGGTCCCTACGATGATGTGTTTGGCAATCTTGCAAAGATTGTCGAGGAAATCGTGAAGAATATGCCTGATAACCAGCAGGCCCGGGTTATTGGCTACACGATCATCACCCGGCAAGCGTACGGTGGCGATGCCGGGATATTCCCGTTCGGGCAGCCCGAAGATGACGCGGAGATCCCGTACGAGATCGTGGAGACCGATGAGGATCTCTACATCACGGCAACGCTTCCGGCAGATCCGAAGAACGCCCCGATCGCGGATATCGAACCCGACCGGGTGAGGATCTGTGTTGACGAGCAGGTAACAACCGTTATGCTCCCCCACCCGGTTGACCGGATCCACAGCACCTATCGCGTTCACCGCGGGGTGATGGATATATCGTTAAAAAAAGTGCAGATCCGGTAATTCCCCGGTTTTTTTTCATGGAATCTGCTTCGGGTGTTTTTTTTAATATTTTCTGATGGATCTTTCTGTTACGTGAGTTTCCAGACCGCCCGGTCCTCTCCATCAAATACGATCTCAACATATGTCTCCCCGGGCAAAAGCGAGGCAGGTACCTCATAAATAAGGTATCCGTCGATGGCGTTACCCTTGCCGGGAAAGACAAAATCCTGGGTTGTTCCGTGGGAGTATCCGTAATCCTCGACATATTCCTGCCTGAAATAATCGGAGAACGTCTCGATCTCGAAGATCTCGATCGCGGTAGCATCCCTGTTCCCGGCCTTGTTGGGGAGATAATGTGAGGTATCGACCCGGTACAGGTTGCCACCATTGTGGACAACGATTATATTGGATTTAGGGTAGGGGTACCCATCCGATCCAATATTCTCGATGTTCACAAAGATCAGCAGGTACTTGTTCCCTGCTTTTGGTTTCTGGACATAATACCTGTTATCCATATCATTGTGCCACTGGTACGTCTCGTTCATCC
>JBFYKS010000191.1:0-3222 GCA_041305785.1 Methanoregula sp.
TCAATTTTTTTCATCCGATTTTCATCGTTCGGGTCTGAACCCCCGTTCATGTGCGTTTCTACAGAGACCATTTTTTTTTGACCAGCAGGTCAGGGCGCAGGGAAAAAATCTCTGCCGGGGCAGGACTCATCCTCATGAAATTCCGGGACGTGGGGAGGATGACGACGGCCCGGCCGGTATTCACCCGACCAGTTTCTTCTTCCGCAGGAGCCGGTTGTACGCAATGGCAAAACGGTGCGCCTCGTCCCGCATCTCCTGGATGAACCGGAGGGCCATGCCCTTCTCATCGAGACGGCGCGGGAGGCTCTCGCCCGGCAGGTACACTTCCTCCTCGCGTTTGGCAATCGCAATTACCGGGATTGCACAGTTGAGGGACTGCAGGGCACCAAGCGCTGCAGCAAGCTGCCCTTTGCCGCCATCGATGATGATGAGATCGGGCAGTTCCTGCTCTTCGGTCACCAGCCGCTGGTACCGCCGCCGGACAATCTCGGCAATGGACGCAAAATCATCGATCCCTTCGACCGTCTTTATCTTAAACCGCCGGTAATTCTTCTTATCCGCTATTCCGCCCGAGAACCGGACCATGGAGCCGACCATGGCGGTTCCCGAGAGATGGGAGATGTCGAAGCACTCGATCACGAGCGGGGGATCGGGAAGGTTGAGGGAAACCTGCAGGTCTTTTACCTTCAGCTCGTGCTTTAAGAACGCGTGACCGATGTTCATCTCCACTAGTTCAAGGAGTTTCTTCTTCTCGCCGATCTTCGGGACGGTGATGTGGACCGTTTTTCCTTTCCGCTCCGACAGGTATAACGCGAGCGCCGGGTCCACGTCGTGGGGGAGGATCAGCTCCTGCGGGGGCGTGCGGTCGGAATAATACAGGACAAGGAATTCATCGAAGAAATCCTCGCGGCATTCAAAGGAATACTCCTGCTTGTTGGTAAGAAGCCCCTTCTCAACCGAGAAGACCAGCAGGTACACGGTCTGGCCGGAGATCGTGTACGCGATAACGTCCTGGTCGGTCTCTTTTGGCCGCTCGACGTGCTGGCGTTCTGCAAGGCGCTCGATGGCAGCGATCTGGTTGCGGAGCGATAACGCCTTCTCGTACTCCTGCCGTGATGATTGTGCTGCCATCTCAGTTCGGAGCCGTACGAGCAGTTCACTGGTTCTGCCTTTGAGGAGCGCGGTCGCCAGTTCGATGGACTGGTGGTATTCCTCTTCTGATATTGCGCTAATGCAGGGGGCGCTGCAGGTCTGCATATGGTAACGGAGGCAGGCGCGTTTGGGGAGTTTTTTGCAGGAGCGCAAAAGGAAGATCCGCTTGATCACCCGGATCACGTCATCCCGGCCGGCAGCTGAGACGAACGGGCCAAAATAGGTGGCATCGTCAGACCCCGTTCTCCGTGCAATCCCGATCCGGGGGAAGGGTTCCTTTGTCAGTTCAATGTACGCGAACCGTTTTGCATCCTTGAGATCGATGTTGTATTTCGGCTGGTATTTTTTGATGAGATTGTTCTCCAGCAGGAGGGCCTCGGTCTCGGTGTTGGTCACCATCACGTCAACCGATGCGATCGCGGCAACCAGGTTCCGGGTCTTGGGATCATGATCATTCTTGGTAAAGTAACTCGTGACCCGCTTTTTGAGATCCTTTGCCTTCCCGACATAGATGATGGTGCCTGCCTCGTCTGAGTAGAGGTAGCAGCCGGGAGCGTGGGGGAGGGCGGAGTAATCGATCATCGGACGGATCAAGTATAGAATCCGGTGCATCATAAGACCCGCGATAGGGCAAAAGGCCGGGGGGGTTTTGCACCTCCAAAAATTTAAAAAAAGCGCCCGGGAATATTTCAAAAACCCCTGCGGGAATTTTTGTCGCAGCAGGAAAAAATCCCATACCCCAAAAGGGGGATCTGCCGCCAGCCAATACAGGCGCACCTCTGGCCCGGCACAGAACCCGGGGCGTGAACCGGTTCCCGGATCATTTCGCTCCCAAAAAACCGGATCCCGCGGCTTATGGTGATAAGGGAATGCAGCACCAGCGGGATCCCTTCCATAAAAAACCATTCCATGAACCATTGGAATAGTTTTATAGGATTATGAGGATAATCGTGAATCTAATCCGGTTTTGCGATAACCCGTGATTTTCACGCGGGGATCTGATACCATGGAATGGCTCTATGCAAAAGGAATCCCGATAGAGGCCCAGTACCTGTACCGGAAAGCCCGGGAGATGGCCGGACAGGGTAAGGACGAGAGCGCCCTGAAATATTACCGGCAGGCGCTCATCATCGCGCCGAAGTATGCAAAGGCCCTCTTTGAGATGGGCAACAGTTATGCCCGCCTCGACAGGTATCCTGAAGCACTCGATATGTACGACCGGGCGATCCACCTTGACCCGGAGTCCGATGAGATCAGGAAGAGAAAGGAGGATATTCTCCTGCTCAATGAAAAGAGCCCGGAATAGCCGGTTCAGGTCCGGCCAAGGATCGGACTTAAAAATTCCCCGGTATAGCTTGCCTTTGTCGCAGCAACCTGTTCCGGTGTCCCGGTCGCAATGATCTCCCCGCCGGCATTCCCGCCCTCGGGGCCGATGTCGATGAGGTGGTCGGCTGACTTGACCACATCGAGGTTGTGCTCGATCACGATGACGGTGTTGCCCTTCTCCACGAGATCGTCGAGCACCTTGATCAGCTTCTTCGTGTCATCGAAGTGGAGCCCGGTCGTGGGCTCGTCGAGGAGGTACAGGGTCCTGCCGGTTGCACGCTTCGCAAGCTCTCTTGTCAGCTTGATCCGCTGGGCCTCTCCCCCGGAGAGCGTGGTCGAGCTCTGGCCGAGCTTGATGTAGTCAAGGCCGACCCGGGAGAGGGTCTCCAGCTTGGTGCGGATCGAGGGGATGTTCTCGAAGTGCTTCATCGCTTCCTCGACGCTCATGTCAAGGACATCGGCGATCGATTTCCCCTTGTACAGGACTTCGAGCGTCTCGCGGTTGTACCGCTTGCCCTTGCACTCCTCGCACTCGATGTACACGTCGGGGAGGAAGTTCATCTCGATCTTGATGAGACCGTCGCCCTCGCACGCCTCGCACCGGCCGCCCCGGATGTTGAAGGAGAACCGGCCCGGCGCAAAGCCCCGCATCTTCGCTTCCTTCGTCCCGGCAAAGACCGTGCGGATCTCGTCAAAGACTTTGGTGTAGGTCGCGGGGTTGGACCGGGGGGTCTTGCCGATCGG
>JBFYKS010000192.1:0-7870 GCA_041305785.1 Methanoregula sp.
AATCTGCCCCGCCGTGCCCCGTGAGGGGCCCTGAGGCGGGGGACCATCCCTTTGTCCAATACTCCTGATTTTCATCATTCGGGTGTGAACCTCATTGGTTCATGTGTGTTTCTACAGAGCATAATAATGCAATCGTGATCACGATCGCGATCCAAAAACCAATCCGGATCATCGCGATCCGATGTTGATCGCAGGACCGGATCTTCCGGTAAAATCGATCCATGGACGATGGTACAAGTGTTTTTTACTTGCAGGCAGTCTCCACGTACGGCATCCCCCGCTGCCTCCGGTTCCGGATCTCCCCGGCGCAGGGAATAAATGCTATCTGCCGGGAAATCCCATGATATCGTAACGGTGAAGGTATGAAAAAAGCCCGTGAACCAACCTACTCCTTTGTCATTCTCACGCTCGTACTGATCGTGGTAAATACCGTGCTCGCCTACGCCAGCACCACGTATATCCCGTCGAACACCAGCGGGATTGCCTACCTCTTCCCGGCGGTGGCGTTCATGATCCTCTTTACGCTCTGGTATGGCCTCTACGGTGCAATCGCCGCCTACGTTGGCACGCTGGTCGGCTCCGGCCTGCTTGCAACAGAAGTCCTTGCCCAGAACCCCGCGATTGCCGTACTCTGGGCGATTGCCGGGCTCATCCAGGTGCTCATCCCGCTCGTTGCCGTCCGGAAGTTCGGAATCGACCTTGCTCTCGAGACCCGGCGGGACCTCTCGCTCATCATCCTCTTTGCGGTGATCATCAACAACCTTGCCGGGGCTGCCTGGGGTGCGTTTTCCCTCTCGCTCGTGCTCGACACCCCCGGGGCAATAGGAAGCGTCTTCTCCGCGTGGCTGATCGGGAACGTCATCGTCACGCTGCTGATCGTACCGCTTGCGCTCAGATTCATTACGCCAGGGATCGGGAAGTCCCGGCTCTTTGTGAAGGCCTACTGGGATTAAAGAAAATCCGATCCCCTTTTTTCCCCAATAATTTTCGCCAATGGTACGCGGTTTTCCGCCAGCCGATGCAGGACAAAAAAGCAGGAAAGAACATCCGGGTTTTACCGGATCGTGTACTCAGCCTCTGATTCCAGCACGTTCATGAGGAACGGCACGCCCACGGCGACAATGAAGAGGAAGAGGCTCACCCAGAGGTGGACGCCAAGATAACTGAGGAATGCCGCCCAGAGGAGTGCGACGAGGATGATGAGGTAGAAGAAGAAGAGGGTCCGGGTCTTCTTTTTGTCTTTCATCTCCACAAAGGCGACCACCGGGTTGATGGCGGCAAGGGATGCGAACATGAAGGCGAACTGGAGCATCTCCCCCCGCTGCAGCAAAAATATCGCCCAGAGTGCTGCAACGGCAAGGATCAAAAAGAACATGATCCGTGTCCTCTCCCGGGGGGTCTCGGCAAAGAACTCCATAGTGGATGGATAGTAGTTCCCCTATTAAAAACAATCGCCAGCCGGAGATCCTGCCAAAAAAGAGCGGTATCAGGCAAGCCTCTCGTCATCCGCCTGCCATTTCGGGGCAACGATGGCAAGGAAGACGAGGTTGCCCGGGCCGGTATTCCGGATATACTGCCGGGCGCCCGGGGGGATCAGGACGATCTGCCCCTCGCGTACGGGAGCCTCTTCATCATCGATGTGCATCTCCCCGCTGCCCTGCAGGAGGTAATAGAGTTCCGTTGATTTTTCCAGGATATGGGGGAGTGACTCCTCGCCTGCCGGAACGATTGCATGGGCAATGCTGCACCCAAGGTTCCCTGCTCCGGCCACCTTGTCCGGGTGCAGGAGCTCGGAGAGAATTGTCCGGTCGACAACGCGTTCGTGGGGGGAGTCGGTACTATCGCGGATGAGCATGGGAAATCTCCTGCCGGGCGGCAGTTGTACAATACCTTTCTGTCCGGAATGTGAAAAAGGGTTATTGTCCGGTCTCGCAGAAGAGGAACGAGAAGATTCCGGCCCCCGCATCAGGAAGATGGGAGCCTGAGGGTATGGCAGCCAGAACGATTCGGGTATGCGGGATGTCATCGCTGCACCGTTCAGGCCGCCCGTCCGAACCGGGCCATGCACACCTTTATCCTTCCCCCCACATACCACTCCATGGAGAAACCCGGAATGAAGATCCTTGGTATCAATGCAAGCCCGAAAGGTGAGAAGAGCCAGACCCGCCGGCTCGTGATGGGGGTGCTCGAAGGGGCCCGGCAGGCGGGTGCGGATGTGACGTTCATCGACATCTGCGCTCTTGACATCCATTACTGCACGGCCTGCGGCACCTGTTACGCGAAGGGCGAGTGCGTCTTTGACGACGACTACCCGATGCTCCTTGCAAAGATGCTGGACGCGGACGGGATCGTGCTGGGCTCCCCCAACTACATCAACGCGGTGACTGCCCAGCTCAAGACGATGCTCGACCGGATGGCGGACGTTGTCCACTGCCAGTCGTTTGCCGGCAAGTATGGTTGTTCGGTCTGCACCGCGGGCGGTTCGTATGCGGACGAGGTCGCGGACTACCTGAACATGGCGCTCCTGAACTTCGGGGCTACCACGGTGGGAAAGGCCGCGGTGCTCGTGGGTGCCAATCCGGATGCCATCGTTGCCAAAGAGAAGGAGGCAAAGGAGCTGGGCCGGAGACTGGCCGATGCGATCAGGACGAAGTGGGTGGATCCGGCGCAGGAGCAGCATCAGACCGAGAGGAAGGAGTACTTCAAGCGGCTGGTGTTGTACAACAAGGATCTCTGGACGCACGAGTACGAGTACTGGAAGGGGAGAGGGGAACTGTGATCTTCACCCCACCCTCATCTCATACCCCGCCCCCGCAACCGCTTTTTTGACAGCCTCGCCGTGATCCCGGCCCCGGGTCTCCAGTTCAAGGTGCACCCGTGCCATCTGCACCGGCACATTGCTCTCGCCGAGCGTATGGTGGATGTGGAGGATGTTTCCCCGCTTCTCCGCAATGATTTCGAGCAGCCGGGCAAGCGTACCGGGCTGGTCATCGAGGAGCACGGAGAACCGGAGGATCCGCCCCTGCCGGGCCATGGACTGCCGGACGATCCGGAAGAGCATGGCGCTGTCCACGTTCCCGCCGCTGATGACCAGCACCACCGTGCTCCCGGGCGAAATTTCGATGGAGCCGTTCATGAGGGCGGCGAGCGGGGCAGCGCCGGCACCCTCTGCCACGATGTGCTTGCGTTCGAGCAGGAGCAGCATTGCATCGGCGATCTCGTCCTCGCTTGCGACCACGATGGACTCCACAAGGTCGCGGATGGCGGGGAAGGTGAGGGTGCCGGTTTCGGCAACCCGGATACCGTCCGCAATCGTCCGGCCGGCGCGGACCGGTGCCGGGCAGCCCTGCCGGAGGCTCTCCTCTGCTGACGGACAGGCTGCGGTCTGCACCCCGACAATGGAGATTCCGGGCCGCAGGGCTTTTGCGGCGGTGGCGATCCCGGCGATGAGCCCCCCGCCCCCGACCGGTACCACGATGAGGTCGGTCTCCGGCAGGTCAGCGAGGATCTCAAGGCCGATCGTTCCCTGCCCGGCAATGACCTCCCCGTCATCGAAGGGATGGATGAAGAGCCGGCCCTCTGCCGCGAGGCTCTCTGCCCTCGCAATGCTCTCCTCAAGGGTCTTCCCGTGCAGGATCACCTGCGCCCCATATCCCCGGGTCGCCTC
This sequence comes from Methanoregula sp., assembly GCA_041305785.1. GTDB lineage: Archaea > Halobacteriota > Methanomicrobia > Methanomicrobiales > Methanospirillaceae > Methanoregula. The sequence goes on from JBFYKS010000192.1 coordinate 3,668, forward strand.
CAGCTTGGAGATCGCCACCCATTCGGGCATCACGATCACGGCAGGAACCCCGGCGGCATGGGCGGCGACGACCACGCCCTGCGCATGGTTGCCTGCTGATGCCGCAACCACCCCCATGCCCCGGACCGCATCACCTGCTGCAAGGATCTTGTTTTGCGCCCCCCGGACCTTGAATGAACCGGCTTTCTGGAGCGCCTCGAGCTTGAACCAGACCTGTGCCCCGGTCATCGCGGAGAGCGTGGGGGAGTATACCACCGGCGTACGGATGATGTGGGCGGAGATCCGTGCTTCGGCATCACGGATGTCCGTAAGCGTAACCATAGTGGAGATGAGGTGCGGTTGAGGATATGAAAATTGCGGAATGTTCGCCTCGACAAATAAATGCCTGGCCGGATATTTGGAACGTGTCACTATCCCTTAATCAGTCTTCGTTTCTGTATCGCTCCCGCCCCAGTCCGCTACTGTCAGGCTCCCCGAATACGTCGTGGTTGAAGTATACTGGTGCGACGGGTTCTGCGCGGTGGATGTCCCGCCATCGCCAAACGACCAGCTCCACGAAATCGGCGCGTTGGTCGATGTGTCGGTGAACTGCACGGTCAGCGGGACGGTGCCATATAGGGGAGTGCCGGTCAGGGGCATAAAAATTAGGTGAATGAGAGGGATTTCACCGCATCATCGGTAAGTGCCGGAATGTATTCTGTAACCGGCGTAATGGTTTTTCCATTGACGGATGCTGTGCCTTTGAACACCCAGACGGGTTCAAGATAATCCTCGGGATATGCGAGTGCCTTTGTGTAATATGCCATATACGCTTGATCTATTGAAATTTTATCAGGCTTTTCCGGTCCACTGCCAACATTCACGCCGTTCTGTTTTAGTTCGGTGAATGCGGTTTCACCGGACTTTACCGGATATTCACCAATTGGCTCGTATTCTTTCCAGTTGACGAAGTATGAAATAACATCGCCATTTGCACCAACACCAACCATGAACTGAGTTCCCTCGATTCTCATTCCGTCGATTTTCCGGGAATATCCTAATTCAATATTCTCCCGAACAACTGTTGGTTCCCCACCACTTCGATTCAGTTTATATGTTTTATCGTGGATGCTTTTACTAAAAACAGCCCCATCTGGTAGAAGGTCGCGGGCTTTAAGGAATTCGGTTGCAATCTTCACCGCATCTTCATCTGAGGGGAGGTTTTCAGGGATGTCAATGCCATTTGGAGTATCGATCCGGTGATAATCGCTATAGCGTTTCCCTCCATTTTTATATAACATTACATTATATCGCATGTCTTTGGAGGATACAGAAATTACTGCATCTCCCTCTTTAGGATCATTATAATAAGTAATATTGAATTTCTTCGCAAATTCTATTGCATCCGCTTTTGTTACTACAGTTGGCTGGGTCTTGTAAACGGTTACTTGATCCGGCCCTTTTGTTATGGCCGCATCGAGAACGATTTTATGCGATGACACTCCTCCAACAACCTCTCCTGAGGTACTGGCTGACAGGTTAGAAAGCGATATAATGCTCGTGGTCTTTTGATCCGGACTCGGTGGCAGAAGCAAGACTGCCATGATACTGACACCAACGATTACTGCGATAAAACACAGTCCAATAACATGTTCTTTTTTCATTTCTGTCACCTTTTCATGAGATTACACAAACAAAATTGTCCCACTCCGGATCATATTCGCCCAAACCATTTTTTGTCGGAGCGGAACAATATTCCCCGAATCCCGGCAGGAAATCATTCCCACAGGGATCTGCCCACATGTATGCCCCCGTGACGTAATTCTTGTTGATTGTTTCCTGAAGCATTTCTCTCCAAGCAGTCCGGATTGATTTTCGATCATACCCTCCACCTGTACCGGTTAACATCTGGGCATATATCGTTCCCTGATAGGGATACAACAAGCCCTTGGTATCAAACCCATTCAGAATATGCAACCCGTTGAACACAGATTCCCAGTTGGCTTGCGTACTCTGGTTGAGCACAAAACAGGATCCCAAGGTGACCCATTTCGCCTTGCCCTCCCCGAAACTCATGTATTGTTCTTCAAGTTCAAGAACAGAATTTTGAGTCCCGAAATAGATCCGGTCTTTCCAGCCGTGACCTACGAAGAAGGCAAAATCCGCATTATCAGCGTAACTGTCTGCCTGTTCGGCGGAACTCCAATGGACTGAACCCGCGTTATCATCAACATATAATCCCCGCCCATACCAGCATTTTTCAGGATTTACAGTACCGCATTGGTGATTCAGTAAGTAGTTATAGAAATCTCCCGGTGTGGTATTTCCCAGACTCAGATCGTCCTGAGTGCCGTGATACAATCCCACACCTTCCGCGTAAACATAGAAGTCGGTCTGTTCGGTTACCGTTACATACCCGGTCTTCGTCTCCCCGTCGCTCCCCGCTGCATTCGTTGCCGTCAGGCTCACCGAATAAGTCCCGGACGAAGTATACTGGTGCGACGGGGTCTGCGTGGTCGATGCCCCGCCGTCGCCGAATGTCCATTCCCACGATGTGGGCGAATTAGTCGACAGGTCGGTGAACTGGACAGTCAGCGGGGCGGTGCCGGAGAGGGGTGTGCCGGAGAAGTCGGCGACCGGAGGATCGGCTGCAATCACACTCACAGAATCAACGTACCCGCGCGTTGAGGAATACGTCCAGATGACAATATTCCCTTGTCCGGTCATGCCCGGCGTTGTGGAACGGGTGGTCCAGTTCTGCACGTACTGGCCCGGGGCGTTCACCAGCCAGTGCCAGCCGGAGATGGCGATGTCCGACATCGGGATATCATAGATATTCCGGACAGGAATGGCTACGGCGTTGGAGACCGATGTTGCCCCGGTATAGGAAATCGACTGGCTCATGGAGGTATATCCTCCACTACCGACAACGTTGAGGTAGTAGTTACCCTGGTATGCATTCCCGCTGGCAACCTGATAGGGTCCGGACCAGCCTGAGGTATTCCCGGTCTCAAACCCGCCGTTCGTCACCCGCTCGGTCGGGTCGACCGTGACCGGATACTTCGCGCCGGTCAAATCCCCGGCAACTGTGATGGTCTTCGCCTTCTTGTCAAGATCGAAATCCATCTCGAACCTCTTCCCGGCGGCATCGATGGCGAACGGCCTGGGCATCACCACCACATCCTCGCCGTTCACGTACACGACGAGGTTCCCCCACCGGTCGGGACTGATATCGATGGTGCTGTCCTTTGCGTAGTTTGTCACTTCCTTTGTGTATGGATAGGTGATTATCGTCGTGCTGTTCGGCCCCGGTTTCTTCACCGGCCGGGATTCGTCCGTCTCGATGGTCACCCAGTCCGAGAGCGCGAGATCGTAGGAGTACCGGACGTTCGCCGGCGCGTTCAGGATAACCCGTTCCTTGATCAGGTCCCGGTATACTTCGTGTTCTACAACCATGCCGGAATCACTGTACCGGCGCAGGTTCCCGCTCGCGGTTGCTTTCCCATTGCGTTTCACATCCGGCAGATCCATGGTGATTGCCACCCTGCCGATGTTATGCGTGTATCCTGCACCGCTGAACACCACATCCGATGACCCGGCCGATTTCATACCCTCGGTTTCCAGAACAACCGGAATGTCCAGATCGGTAACCTCGCCGGCATTCCGGTACGGGTTCTCCTGCGCCAGTGCCGGTGTCACAAGAACGAGGCAGAGTGCAAGGATTGCCACCGTTATCAGCCTGCATTTCATGGTCGGCCAGCCTCCCGGCATTCGCGTGTTATCGGGAAGCGTTCCGCAAACGGGGTTCCTGATGGATACGAGTATCCTTTCAGACCCGGTTTTTCATTTGAATTCATGGATTTTCCAACCTCCTTGGTTTCTCGAAAGTGGCATCATCCAAAACTTCTTGAGATACCAAGCTGATTGGATTATGCCCTTCGTGGCAGGACCGGGTTCCTTTGACTTTCCCAGGTGAAGGGAACCCGTCCTATCCTTCATTTTTGCAGAGATATACTTCATACGATTTTCATATCTGCTGCTACATGGAGTGGAACTTTCTTTAATATTAAATGTTTTTATTTTGATCTGAAAAAAAAAACAAAAAGATGTCAATAAGGAATGCACCGTTTGGTTTTTTTCTTCAAAAAGGGAATATTTGCCTCTGTATGGAAATAGGAATGTATATATTGTAATTATGCGGCATCTCGCTTTAATATCTGGGCG